>NZ_JBWKXF010000010.1:0-165770 GCF_059422645.1 Pseudomonas sp. GW821-FHT01C01
TGCTGACCTGAAAAGGCACCAGATTGCGGTGTGTGAAGACGCAATGAACCGAAAGTTCGAGATACTCACAAAACACCAAACTATCACCTACCCAATTTGCTGAAGCGAGGCCCTCTGGTCACGACTCAGTACCCGAATTTCTTGACGACCATAGAGCATTGGAACCACCTGATCCCATCCCGAACTCAGCAGTGAAACGATGCATCGCCGATGGTAGTGTGGGGTTTCCCCATGTGAGAGTAGGTCATCGTCAAGATTAAATTCCGAAACCCCAATTGCGAAAGCAGTTGGGGTTTTGTTTTTGCGCGTGAAAAAACAGGGCTGGCCGTTGCACATTTTGCACAGTTATTTTCAGCCCATGGCACTAGAATAGGCCCAACTTCTTCAGAGTCAGAGCCTTTATGCCGGATCCGGTTGACGCCCCAGGGCTGTCAGAATTACCGCTAGACAATCTGGTTGCCTGTCATGAGTGCGACCTGCTGATGCGCAAACCCGTACTCGCCCATGGTGAAAAAGCCCTGTGCCCGCGCTGTGGCTACGAGCTTTATGCCAATCGCTACAACGTCGTACAGCGTAGTCTCGCCTTGGTCATCGCCGCCCTGTTGTTGTTTATTCCGGCGAACTTTTTACCCATCATGCAACTCAATCTGCTCGGGCAATCTTCGCAAGACACTGTCTGGAGCGGTGTTGTCGCCCTTTTTGACACAGGGATGCAAAGCGTTTCAGTGGTGGTGTTCCTGTGCAGCATGGCGATCCCGCTGCTCAAGCTACTGTGCCAATTGGCCGTATTGTTGAGTATCCGTTTTGATGTCGGACGCAGCTACGGCTTGTTGCTCTATCGCATTTATCACCACATACGCGAATGGGGGATGCTCGAGGTTTACTTCATGGGCGTGCTGGTGGCGATCGTCAAGCTGGCAGATATGGCGGCAATCACTGTAGGTCTCGGCCTGGCGTGTTTCATTGGTTTGTTGCTGATTCAAGTCTGGCTGGAGGTCGTAATGTCGCCTCACCAGATCTGGCAAGCGTTATCAGGAGAGGATGCCCATGCGGGCGATTGATGCAGGCATTCTGATTTGCAAGGAATGTCATGAATTGAACAGGCAGGAAGCTGATACCGATGAGCAAATCTGTACGCGCTGCGGAGCGCTGGTGCATGCCCGCAGCCCGAATAGCTTGGTGCGCACCTGGGCATTGCTGATTACCGCCGCCATTCTTTACATACCGGCCAATTTGTTGCCGATCATGACCGTCAACTCCTTGGGCAAAGGCGCGCCCAGCACGATCATGGCCGGTGTGATCGAGTTGGTGCACTACGGAATGTTCCCCATTGCAGCCGTGGTGTTTATCGCCAGTATCCTGGTGCCCACCTTCAAGCTGGTGGGCATCGCGCTGCTGTTGTTTTCCGTGCAACGCCGCCAGCCACTTTCGGCCCGCCAGCGTATCTGGATGTACCGTTTCATTGAATTCATCGGCCGCTGGTCGATGCTGGATATCTTTGTGATCGCCATTCTCGTGGCGGTCGTGAATTTTGGGCGGCTTGCCAGCATCGAAGCCAATCTTGGCGCCATCGCTTTCGCCACTGTGGTGATTCTGACGATGCTTGCCGCAGTAACTTTCGATCCCCGACTGATTTGGGATAACACGGAGTCGGACGACGACCATGACTGATTTGCCTGTAGCGAAAACCCGACCGGCCTCGAACTGGTCTGCCATCTGGGTGTTGCCCCTGATCGCCCTGATCATCGGCGGCTGGCTTGGCTGGCGTGCTTACAACGAGAATGGCATCGAGATTCAGGTGCGCTTTGAAAGTGGCGAAGGCATTCAGGCCAACAAGACGGAAGTTGTCTACAAGGGCATGCCGGTCGGCAAGGTCAAAAGCCTCAAGCTCGATGACGAGGGCAGTTCCAAAGGTGTGATTGCCAGCATCGAAATGAACAAGGACGTGGAGCAATACCTGCGAACCAGCACGCGTTTCTGGCTGGTCAAGCCGAGCGTGACGTTGGCGGGGATTACCGGTCTTGAGACGCTGGTTTCAGGTAACTATGTTGCCATCAGCCCGGGGGAAGGCGAGCCGGTTCGCAAGTTCAAGGCCCTGGCCCAGGAGCCGCCGCTCTCCGATGCCCAGCCCGGCCTGCACTTGACCATCAAGGCTGATCGCCTGGGTTCGTTGAACCGCGGCAGCCCGGTGTTCTACAAACAGATCAAGGTGGGGCAGATCAAGAGCTACGTGCTCTCCGAAGATCAGAGCACTGTCGAGCTCAAGGTCTTCATTGAGCCGACCTACGCCAAACTGGTGCGTAAACACACGCGTTTCTGGAATGCCAGTGGCATCAGCATCGACGCCAATCTGTCCGGTGTGAAAGTGCGCAGCGAGTCCCTTGCCAGCATCGTCGCCGGTGGTATTGCGTTCGCTACGCCTGAAAACCGCAAGGACAGCCCGCCTACCGACCCAAGCCTGCCATTCAGGCTCTATGAAGATTTCGATGCGGCGGCAGCCGGTATCCGGGTCAAGGTCAAGCTCAGCGACTTTGAAGGCTTGCAGGCAGGTCGCACGCCGGTGATGTACAAAGGCATTCAGGTCGGCAATCTCAAGGCGCTGAAGGTCGATCCTGACCTGTCCGGGGCCACCGCCGAGTTGACGATGGACCCGTTGGCCGAGGATTACCTGGTCGAAGGCACACAATTCTGGGTGGTCAAACCGTCGATTTCCCTGGCGGGGATTACCGGCCTTGAGGCGTTGGTCAAAGGCAACTACATCGCTGTGCGACCTGGCGACAAGGGTTCGGCTCCACAACGGGAGTTTGTGGCACGGGCCAAGGCGCCGCCGCTGGATCTGCGTGCACCGGGTCTGCACCTGGTGTTGTTCACGGAAAATCTCGGCTCGCTGGAAGTCGGCAGCCCGGTTCTCTACAAGCAGGTTAAAGTCGGCTCCGTGCAGAGCTATCAGTTCTCACGCACCAAGAAACAACTGATTATTGGTGTGCACATCGAGAAGGAATACGAAGGCCTGGTCAACGCCTCGACGCGCTTCTGGAACGCCAGTGGCATCACCCTCACGGGCGGGCTGACCGGTGGGGTCCAGGTTAAAAGTGAATCGTTGCAGAGCTTGATGGCCGGCGGCATTGCCTTCGAGACCCCACGAGACAAAGCCCCGTTGCAAAAGCGTGTGCCACGTTTCCGGCTGTTCGCGAACCATGAAGAGGCCACGCAGAAAGGCGAAGTCATCACGATCAAGCTCGATCGCGCTGATGGCTTGCGTACCGGCACTCCGATTCGTTTCAAGGGGCTGGATGTCGGCAAGGTGGAAGACGTTGATCTCAGCGAGGATCTGCAATCGGTGCTGCTGACCGCACGGATTACAGAAGTGCCGGAGCGCATCGCCCGGGTCGGTAGTCAGTTCTGGGTGGTCAAGCCTGAACTGGGCCTGATCAAGACGTCCAACCTCGAGACCCTGGTAACCGGGCAATACATCGAGGTGCAACCGGCACCGAAGAATCTGGGGCCGCAGAAGAACTTTGTCGCTTTGGCCACTGCGCCGGAAACGGCCAAGCAGGAAGCGGGATTGAGTCTGGTGCTGAGCGCCGCCCGTCGCGGTTCGTTGAAGGCCGGCGTGCCGGTGACGTATCGCGAAATCACAGTGGGCAAGGTGACTGGTTATGAGCTGGGAGAGACTGCTGATCGTGTACTGATCCATATCCTGATCGAGCCGAAGTACGCGCCACTGGTACGCAGCGGCACACGGTTCTGGAACACCAGCGGTTTCGACTTCGATGTCGGCCTGTTCAAAGGCGCAACGGTGCGTACTGAATCCCTGGAAACGATGATTCAGGGCGGTGTCGCCTTCGCCACGCCGGACGGCGAGCGCATGGGCAGCCCGGCGCGACCGGAGCAGACGTTCGCGCTGTTCGACAAGTTTGAAGAGGAATGGCTGGGCTGGGCGCCGAAGATTAGCCTTGGTAAATAACAGGGATTTGATTGGGCGTCTGTGAAGACGCCTTCGCGGGCAAGCCCGCTCCCACAGGGGCTGGGTTGTTCCTGAAGAAATACGATCAAATGTGGGAGCGGGCTTGCTCGCGAAGAGGCCCTTGAACTCACTGAAAATCTAATTCAGCGCCCAAAAAAAGGCCGCGATCCAATGGATCGCGGCCTTTTTATTGCCTTCGCTTCAAGCGTCAGACCGCGTCCAGCTCCGGTTCATCCGCTTGTTCGTTGACCGTTGCCTTGACCTGGTCGTGACGACGGATGTACTTCCAGTCCGCTTCGTCGATGTAGATGCCGGCCGGGCCGCTGCCGCCTTCCAGGTCGATGGCGACACTGGCGCAGACCTGCGGCTTCACGCTCGCCAGAATCGGCACGAAGCCCAGTTGCAGGCTGGTTTCCAGCAAGGCTGCCTGGTTTTTCTCGTCGATGTCCGCAGCCTCGTCAAGGTAGTACGGCAGGCGCACGCGACCGGCCTGGTCACGGTCCATCAAGTGCAGCAACAAGTACATGTTGGTCAGCGCCTTGATGGTCATGGTGGTGCCGTTGGAGGCGGCGCCGTCGATGTCGGTGTGGATCACCGGCTGGCCATTGACCTTGGTGATCTCGAACGCCAGTTCGAACAAGTCCTTGAGACCGAGTTGGTTGTGGTTGGCTGCCACCAGTCGCGCCAGGTATTCCTTGGCCTCTTCGTTCTTGTTGTCCTGCTCGGCGCTTTGGCTGAGGTCGAACACCGACAGGGTTTCGCCTTCCTCGTACTGACCGGCGCTGTGGATGATCTGGTCGATGTGCTTGAGCGCTTCCTTGTTTGGTGCGAGCACGATGCGGAAGCTTTGCAGGTTGGAGACCTGACGTTTGTTGATCTCGCGGTTGAACAGCGCCAACTGGTGTTCGAGGCTGTCGTAGTCGCTGCGGATGTTGCGCAGGGTCCGGGCGATGTCCGTCACGGCGGCACGGCGAGCCTTGCCCAGGGTCAGGGCTTCGTCGGTACGGTGCGCATAGGCGTTGATCAACAGTTGCAGGCGACGCTCCATATCGTCTTCGCTGTCGAACTTGGCCACGCCTTTGAGACGCACCTGAGCGTACAGCGCTTCGATCTGGCCGTCGGCCCGCAGCAGGCCTTGCCAACTGTCCTGATAGTCATTGAGCAGCGGCAGCAGGTTGTCCATGGAATCGTCGACCGGGTCCATGAATGGCGTGCCGAACGGCAGGTCTGCCGGCAACAACTGACGGCGGCGCAGGGCGTCGTCGAGGGTGCGTTGCTTGGCTTCCATATCGCCGATCTGGCGGCCGACCAGTTGCAGCTTGGCCGACAGTTGCTGGACGCGCTCGGTGAAGGCGTCGCTGGAACGCTTCAATTCGTCTTGGGCGGCTTCCATCTGCGCCAGTTGTTCCAGCTTGTCGCCTTCCTCGGCACTCAGGGTTTGCGCGCGGCGGAAATCTTCCAGGGCTTTCTGCGCATCCAGCACTTGCTGGTAGAGGGCTTCGGTCTGAGTCTTGCTCGCGGCGCGGTCGGCAGCCACGGCTTGCTGGGTTTTCAGTTGCTTGAGTTCTTTTTCCAGGCGTTCTTTCTGGTCGCGCAGGGCCGCTCGGTCAGCCAGCGCCTGCAAGGCCGGTGGTTCGATGTGCGAGATGTCGATCGACAGGCCCGGCACTTCGAAGCGTTCGCCTTTGAAACCATCGAGGATCAGCTCTACGGATTTGACCCACTCGCCATCGTCGTCAAGGGTGATGCCGTGTTCACCCAGCGGCAGGCTGAACAGTGCGCTGTTGAACAGGCGCATCAGGCGTTCGACGTCTTGCTGTGAGAATTCTTCGCGCAGGCGGGCGTAGCTGTTGTTGTCTGCGTGGTCGAGTTGCTGCTTGACCGACTTCAGGCGTTTTTCCAGGTCGCGCAAACGTTCTTCCAGGTCCTCGGCGCTGAACTGGCGGGACTGTGCGAGCGCACCGGCGAGTTCGTCGTGGGCGTCCTTGGCCGCGAGCAGTTGCTGCTCCAGCACCTTGACGTCATCGATCAGGGCAAAGCGATGCTTGAGTACCGCCAGTTCGCCGAGCCAGCGCTGGATGCCAGTGATTTCCCGCTCCAGGCGCATCAGTTCCTGAGTGCCACCGCGCTGGTCGTTTTGCAGGGCGTCCTGCTCGTTGCGGTAGTGCTCGGCCTGAATGGTCAGCTCTTCCTTGCGCGCACTGGCGTAGTCCGACCAGGTGCCCAGCAACGAATCGAGCAGCGGCGAGATGCGGTGCAGTTTGCCGCGCAGGATGTCGCGTTGCTTCACGCCGTTGGCCAGGGCTTCGACCAGTGGGCCGGCGGCGACCAGCGAGTTGTAGTCCTGCTCCATGCGTCGCACATCGCGGAACGCTTCTTCGCACGCGGCAATGTAATCGACGCTGCCGGAACGCAGGCTGTGTTCGAATGCATCGAGGAACAGTTGCTTGAGCTTGGCCGCGGTGATTTCGCGCATGTGCAGCAGGTTGATGAACAGTGCGCGGAAGGTCTTCAGGCTTTGCTCGCTGGTGGAGCGCAGTGGGATCAGCGTCAAGTCCAGCGGAATCGAGGTGTGGCCACCGACCAGCAAACGGCGCAGTTCGTCCGGCTTGAGTTCGTAGGCTTTCAGGCCTTCGCGCTCAAGGTTGGTGAACAGTTCTTTCTGGCGCAGGCAGGTGTCGTTTTTCTGATAGTGGGCCAGGTCCAGTTTGCCGGCATAGGCAAAGAACTGGTGACCGAAACCGCCGCCCGGGCCGCGGCCGACCACACCGATCACGTGCGGACCGTGGGGCAGGTTGACTTCGACCAGGATGTAGCTGGTGTCCGAGGCAAAATAGAAGCGCCGGGATTGTTCCAGGCTGTACTTGCCGAAGCTCATGTCCGACATGCGCGCCAGGATCGGGAACTGCAGGGCGTTGATCGAGGCGGATTTACCGAGGTTGTTCGCGCCATAGACCGACAGCGGTTCTTCCAGCGGAAACAGGCCGAGGCTGTAGCCGGCGGTGTTCAAAAGGGCAAAGCGGCGGATGCCGTAACGTTCCTTGCTCATGCGTCGAGCTCCTGTTCTTCGGCAATGGCCCGGGCCAGGGCGTCTTCTTCGCTCTCATCGGCAAACTCAGCGAGGTCGAGCGGGTCGTCGGTCTGCAGCAGTTTTTCGTCGCTGTCTTCGTCGATCAGCACCGGCACCGGCAACGGCAGGACGCTGTGCAGGCTGGCGGCCAGATCGCGGTCCTGCTGCACCGACAGGCAGACGTCGAGGAAGCGGTGCATCGGCGGCAGGAAGCGGTAGACGCCGTTTTCTTCGCTGGCGAAACCGAGTTGGGTCATGCGGCGCATGATCTTTTCTTCCAGCTCATCCTGGGTCTGCACTTCGGCCTGGATGAACAGGTCCCGGTATTTTTCCAGCAGCGACGGCAACTCATCGCGCCCCAGGCTGCCACCGTCGAGCACGGCGATTGGGTCGCGGCCCTGATCGGCCAGGTGCTCGACGAGGATGAAGGTGAACAGCGCCAGACGCTGGGCGGTCTTGTTCACCGCGGCCGCAGCGAGGTCCGGCACGAAGTAGTAGAAGCCGCGGGTGTCGCAGACCAGTTCAAAGCCCAGGGCCTTGAATAGCGTGCGGTACTGGTCCTGGAAGTTCGATAACTGTGCGTACAGTTCCGGATCGCGGCGGCTGACGTGGTAACCCTTGAACAGCTCGCGAAAGATCGGTGCCAGTTGGGACAGTTCGGAAAGATCAAGATGCATAGGGAGTGCTCGCAGAATCCTCGGCGGTATCGCTGACCGAGAGCAGGGCGAAGGAGCGCAGGCTGACCTGATGCTCGTGAGTGTGGTATTCGCGGCGTTCCAGACGCTCGCGCTTGAAGCGTTTTTCCCGCGACAGGCGCGAGAACCAGTACAGCAATTCGTCGGTGGCGCCGTCCGGTTCCTGCTCCAGCAGCCAGGTCATCAGATCCGGCATCGGCAGGGCGTCTTCGCAGCGTTCGAGCATTTCTCGAACCGTGCGCGGCGCCCGTGGGGCTTCGCCTTTTTGCGTTTTGTGGGCCTTGGGGAAACGCGCCGGTTTCGGTTCGAAACGCGCCAGCGCGTAGACGTAGGCTTCAACCTGACTGGCGCTGCCGAGGAACGTGCTTTGCGGCCGTGTGAACAGCGGCATCGCCGCTTGTGGTACGGCGTCGATGCCCTTGCGACGGATGGCGGCCAGGGCCAGGGCCGCGCCACGGGTCACGGCGTTGTGCCGGCGCGCCTCTTCACGCAGCGGCAACAGCAGCTCGCGGGCATGACGCAAGGTCAATTGGGCGCTGGTCTGCATTTCGAGGATGCGCGCGTGAGTGCGCAGCAGCATGTCGTCGTCGACCAGGTGGCCGAGGCGTTGCTGTTCGCTGAGCATCTTCAGCAGGACGGTTTCGACCTTGCGCACGCCTTGTTCGAAGGCGCCATCGGCGTTCACCAGATCAATCATCGGCTCGACGTATTCGTCCCAGGTCGCCAGCACTTCAGCGTAACGCTGGCGCAACGGAATCTGCCGGTCGCTGGTTTTCGCCCGTTCGGCGACGGCCACCAGTGCCTGTTCGTCGTTATCGAGTTTTTTCAGCACGTCACGTACGCGCATGTCGAGCAGGCGCAACTGGCGCGCCAGATCGTTGCCATCGCGGATCTCGAAGGCGTCCTGGATGTAGCCGGCCAGGCGCTCGAGGTGGCGCAGGTAGGCTTCGATCTCCAGGCACAGGCCCAGACGGTGTTCACGGCGCAGATAGGCGAGGAAGTCGTGAATCTGCGCATTGAGCTCGAAACGGTTCGGGCTTTTGGCCACGGGAACCAGGATGTCGAGGCGAATCCACACGTCCAGCAGGCTGGTAATGTCCTGCGGCGTACTGTCCAGTTGCTGGGCGGCCAGTTGCGTGCGCAGTTCGTTCAGGCTCAGTGTGCCTTGGTCGAAGTGCTCGCACAGTGGCTCCAGAAGTGCCCAGTGTTCAGCGAGGGCGCGCAAGACGCGCTTGGGTTCGATCATCGGAATGGCCGGCTGGTTGGCGATTAAAAGCCGCGATTGTACTGCATCGGGGGCAATGCGATTCACTCGCGGGACGGGCTGTCGCCTTCTTTTCGGTAATGTGCATCGATCAACTGCGGGCGATCTTGAGCGAACGGCGGTAGAATCAGCGCACTTTAGTTATCCACAAGTGGCTGACCTTTGCTTATCGAGTCCCGTCGTCGCGCTTATCTGGCTGCTATGCAGGTGGTCAATTGGCTGCCGCGCACCGAATTGCCCTTTGCTGCGCCTTCCCGGCCCGAACTGCTGGAGATGCCCGAGCCAGTTATGCTCGCGCCTGTCGTGCCGGCTGTCGTGGCTGAGACGCCCGTGGCGCCGGCGGTCAAACCGGCCGAGCGAGTGAAGATCGAAGTTCCGCGGCCATCGCTGGCGAGCACGCGCACCGGGGCGAAACCGGTGGAGGAGGCCGAAGAGGCGCCCGTCGCGGTCAAGGCGCCGATCGTGCCACCGCCGCGTTTCGCCCTGCAATTGCTACGGGCCGGGCGTTGCCTGCTGCTGGTGGAGTTACCCACAGGCGAACCCTTCCAGACTCGCGATCCTGCTTACCTGCTGCTCAAGGACATGTTGCGCGCCGCCGGTCTGCCGGACAGCCCGCAGATCGTCGGCGAGCCGGTACGCTGGCCGTTGCTGGTGCGTGGCACGATGGATCAAGGCCCGGAAGCGGCCCGCGACTTCGTGCAAGGTTTTCTCTCGGTGCGGATGGAAGAAACGCCATGCGTCTGCTTGTGGCTGATCGGCCTGCCCGCCGTGCGATTTGCCGGCGAAGCGGATGCCGGGGCGTTCAATCGCGAGTTGCAGATCGAAGGCCTGGGCTCGGCCTGGGCGGTGCCGGGCCTGGAATTATTAATGGAAGAGCCACAGCGTAAGGCTGATGTCTGGCAAGCCATGCGTCGGCTGATGGCGCGCTGGAAAGAATCGAATGAGTGACGCTGTATCGTTTCGCCCGATGACCGAGGCGGACCTGGAAGCTGTACTGAAAATCGAATACGCGGCCTACAGCCATCCCTGGACCCGCGGGATTTTCCTCGATGGCCTGGGCAAGTACCAGATCTGGCTGATGTTCGAAGGTCAGCAACAGGTAGGCCACGGTGTGGTGCAGATCATCCTCGACGAGGCGCATCTGTTGAACATTACGGTCAAGCCGGAAAATCAGGGTCGTGGCCTGGGGCTGACATTGCTTGAGCATTTGATGTCGATTGCCTACAAGGCCGACGCCCGGGAGTGTTTCCTGGAAGTGCGCGACAGCAATACCGCGGCATTCAAGCTGTATGAGCGTTACGGCTTCAACGAGATCGGCCGGCGTCGGGATTACTACCCGGCAGTGGGCGGGCGCGAAGATGCGGTGGTCATGGCCTGCACTTTGGTGGATTGAGCTTAAAAGCTTCGCGAGCAAGCCCGCTCCCACATTTGGAATGCATTCCCCTGTGGGAGCGGGCTTGCTCGCGAAGGCGGCTGAACAGGCACTAAAAAACTATCGCTTGCCGTCCATCGGATCGCGCAGCGCCAGTTCCGCCTCATCCAGTCCGTTGCCACCGCCGATATCGTCCTCATCGACGATGCTCAGGTCCCAATCCGCACGACTATCATTGCCCGCCTCATGGGCATCCCGGGCGCCGTCTTCACGGATCAGGGTTTCCGGGCTAAGGTCATCGTCGGTAGGTTGATGGTCATCGGTCGAGGCCCCGGTCAGGCCCGCTTCACGTATGCGCTGGCGTGGCATCAGTTGCTCGCGCTCCTTTTCCGGCAGTTCGTCACCGATTCTGGCGCTGGGTTCTTCGGCGTCGAAATCCAGCTCGCGCACCGAGCCCATGCGGTCTTCGTCGTCATCGACGGGATCCGGTTGCACCGCATCGTACGGACGTCGTGAATCATTCATGGCAATTCCTCATACTGTAGGCCCTACTACGGTTGACCCACGTGGCTACCGAGAATTCCACCGGCATGGAGCCCCGTGTTCCGGATCAGGAGAGCATCTGCATTTTCGCGCGTGACCCCGACGGACGGTTGTCAGTCAAAGCTGCGCATCATTCTTGAGGCTTCAAAGCATGAACGAATTACAAGATCTGATTGATAACAACGAGCGTTGGGCCGCTGCGATCAAGGAGGAAGATCCTGACTTCTTCGCCAAGCTGGCCCGCCAACAGACACCGGAGTTCCTGTGGATCGGTTGTTCCGACGCCCGGGTGCCGGCCAACGAGATCGTTGGCATGTTGCCGGGCGATCTGTTCGTCCACCGTAATGTGGCCAACGTCGTGCTGCACACCGACCTGAACTGCCTGTCGGTGATTCAGTACGCAGTCGATGTGCTCAAGGTCAAACACATTCTCGTCACCGGTCATTATGGCTGCGGTGGTGTGCGCGCCGCGATGCAGGATCGCCAGTTCGGCTTGATCGACGGCTGGCTGCGTTCGATTCGAGACCTCTACTACGAGAAGCGCGAAGAGCTGGCCAAACTGGCCACCGAAGAGGAACAGGTCGACCGCCTCTGCGAACTCAACGTGATTCAGCAAGTGGCCAACGTCGCCCATACCAGCATTGTGCAAAATGCCTGGCACCGCGGGCAGAGCCTGTCGGTCCACGGTTGCATCTACGGCATCAAGGATGGTCGCTGGAAAAGCCTGAACACCACCATCAGCGGATTCGAGCAATTGCCGCCGCAATACCGCCTGCGGCCGGTCGATTCACAATAAAGTCCGTCAATCGTGGCTTTGCCGACGCCAGCGTTGCAGGAACGCCTGGCCGTCGGCGTTGGGCGACTCATCGTAACCGGTGATCCAGCCCCGACAGTTATACGAACCGCAGCGACAGGCAAACTGGCGCAGCAGTTTGTCTTCGGTGGCGGCGAAGTCCATCGACAGCCAGTCGCCCTTTTGTATGTCTTTCAATGCCCACAACCACAGTTCACTCATGTCCAGAAAGACATTCGGGTCGCAGGAGTGTCGCAGCAGCCCACAGAAACGCGGGTCGTAGACATGCACGCCGGGCGCGAGTTGTCGTGTATGACGACGGCGATAGGGCAGCAAATGTCCCGATACCCGGCAGATTCGGCTGATCCGGGGAAAATCGCGTAGCGCCACAGCGGCCTTTGCTGTGCCTTTGTCGTCGGAGAGGATTTCAAAATCGTCCAGAGAAGGAAATCCGAGGTGAAGGGGGAGCTCCGCGAAGGGATAAACACCTGCGGGTGGCGGCGCGAGAGACTTGCGCAATGCGTTGGCTTTCATAACGATCCTTGTCTGCTCGGTGCTGCGACTTCCTTGCGCCGACGGTCCTGTCAGCGCTGCAGCACATGGGTTCAGCCCAAGCCTCTCGCAGATACTACGGGCGGTCTACTGTCATAAGTGACAGATTGACAGCCGTACATCGGGTTACAAAGGTGGAGCAGGTTTCGCAGTGGCTGGCGCTGGGGCCTTGAGCTGTTTGAGCTGGGACACGATCGAAGCTGTCGCGCATTTGCCCACGGCCTGTTGGGGCGTCAGGTTGCGGATCGAGGTGTAGAACAGCTCGCAGGTTTTTTCTTTCTGGGCCACTTGCCAGGTTTGCGTGCAGGTATTGAGCTCGACGTCTGGATTGCTGTCCGGTTGGCGGCCCATGGCGGCCTGCCAGCACGCAGCACTCAAATCCTGGCCCATGACTTTCAGGCCTGCCGCATCGGCCTTGGCCTGGGCATCACTGCCGGTATAGTTTGCCGGGTCGGCGGCATACCAAATGTAACTCGGGTGGTTGGAGCCCAAGACGGGTACTTTCACACCGTTGTCCGGGTTGATTTGGACCAGGCCCAACACGTTCACCGTCGGCCCGTATTGCTCTTTGATCCAGTTACGCACCGGTGCGCCGAAGGCGACCATCGGCAGTGCTGCGCCACTGGCGTTCAGGCTGACTTCCTTGACCATGGTGGTCTGGTAATCCTTGAAGTAGCCGTAAACGCCTTCGAGGTCCTTGCCAGCGTTGGACGGTGCGGCAATCGGGGCGATGTCGATGATCGTCTGGTAGCCCGGCGTCTGCCCGGCCGGGATGCCGTTTGCGGTCAGCAGCGTGGCCCAGCGATCGGTGGTGGCGGACCTCAGGTAATCCTGGGCCTGGGTCAGCGAATAGTCTGGCGGGAAGTGCAGCAGTTCGACGCTTTTGCGGTTTTCCAGGGCCATGCCCAAAGGCAGGAACAGGTACCAGCTATACGCCCACTTGCCATCGGCATTCAGTTTGCTGGCGCCGTTGTAGGCCAGATCACCGGCGTCGAGCAGCGCCGCCAGGGGCTTTTCATAGCCGTTGGGTACGCCGCTGATTTCGGCATGGAGCTGATTGTTATCGGTCTTGACCAGAACCTTCGCCCCGCTATAGCCATCACGCTGCACGCTTTGGGTCAGGTAATGCTCGACGGTTTGTTCAAGCGTCCAGTTGCGAAAGCAGATCACGTTGCAGTTGTTGGGATAGGCGAAGAGACGGGTAACGCGTTCGGTACTGCCCAGTTTCAGTGCGACATCGGCGTGGGCGGTGGCACTCAGGGTGAGGGCCGCGAGGGTGAGTCCTGCGAGTTTTAGCATGCTCAGATCCTTTTCAGCGTGGGTTCCCGGAAGTGGGGTACTACATACTGAAACCGCTGGTGGCACATTTCAAATGTGGGAGCGGGCTTGCTCGCGAAGGCATTGGATCAATCGACCTCCACGTTGATTGACACACCGCCTTCGCGAGCAAGCCCGCTCCCACATGTATTTTCGTAGGTTGTAAATTCAGGCTATGGCATCACTGGCGGCGTATAGGCCAGCGTCGTCCCCAACACCCAGAGTAGCAGCAGCACAAGCGGCGTGTGCACCAGTAACTGCACGAACGAGAAGCCGATCAGGTCCCGCGCCTTCAGCCCCAGCACACCCAGCAACGGCAGCATGTAGAACGGGTTGATCAGGTTCGGCAACGCTTCGGCGGCATTGTAGATCTGTACGGCCCAACCCAGGTGATAGTTCAGGTCATTGGCCACCTGCATGACGTACGGCGCTTCGATGATCCACTTGCCGCCACCGGACGGAATGAAGAAACCGAGGATCGCCGAGTACACGCCCATCAGCAGGGCATAGGTGTCGTGGGAGGCAATGCTGACGAAAAAGGTCGAGATGTGGTGCGCCAGGGTCTGCGCATCGGCGCCTTTTACCGTGGTCATCAACGCGGCGATCGAGCCGTACAGCGGGAACTGGATCAACACGCCAGTGGTGGTCGGCACCGCGCGGGACACAGCGTCCAGTAAGCTGCGCGGACGCCAGTGCAACAGGGCACCCAGCATGATGAACAGGAAGTTGTAGGTGTTCAGCCCGGAAATCGCACTGATGGCCGGTTTGGTCGAAAACTCATGGAACAGCCACCCGGCTGCCAGCAACACCAGCAGAATTGTCAGCAACGGGCTGTATTCCAGCCATTCGCCGGGGCGGGTGCGAGGTTGCAACGGTGGCAGGTTGAAACTCGGGTCGACGCCGCAGGCCTTGGCGTCACGCGCCGAGTTCGGGCCTGGCGCGGTGGCGTAGGCGATGATCAGCGAGATCACGATCAACGCCAGCAACATCGCACCGGACTGCCAGAGGAAAATGGTTTGAGTGAACGGGATCACCCCGGTGATCGACAGAATCGATGGCGGCAAGCTGGCCGGGTTGGCCTGAAGTTGCGCCGCGGACGACGACAGGCCCAACGCCCACACAGCACCGAGACCCAGGTACGCGGCGGCACCGGCGGCGCGGTAGTCCATTTTCAAATCGGTGCGACGGGCCAGGGCGCGCACCAGCAATCCGCCGAACACCAGGGACAAGCCCCAGTTCAGCAACGACGCGACCATGGAAATCAGGGCGACCCAGGCGACGGCAGAGCGGCCGTTTTTCGGGATTTTCGCCAGACGGTCGATCAGTTTCACTGCCGGTGGCGAACTGGCGACCACATAACCGCCGATCACCACGAAGGCCATCTGCATGGTGAATGGAATCAGGCTCCAGAATCCGTCACCGAACGCCATGGCAGCGTCGGTGGGTTTGGCTCCCATCGCCATGGTGGCCAGGGCCACGATAATCACCGCCAGGGCAGCAAACACCCAGGAGTCAGGAAACCAGCGTTCGGCAAAACTTGAGCAGCGCAGGGCAAAGCGGGCGGAGCGGCTATCTTCGATATCAGCGGCCACGGGAGTACCTCGGATTTTTATGTTTGTTGTGGTCTTCGGGGCAGTTACCGCCCGTCTGGACAGACGCCAACATTAATTCAAGACGAGGATTTTTGCGGGGCTGATTTGTGGCTATGGGACTTTGGTCTAACGGGTTGTCCGCCAGCGCGTTTGCGTAGACCATGGGCGCCTTGGTTTTTGCCTGTGCCAGAGTTCTTTACATGACTGCCAACACCGATTCGCGCCCGGCTCCGTTTAGCCGCTCGGACTACAAGACCCTGGGGCTCGCCGCCCTCGGCGGGGCGCTGGAAATCTACGACTTCATCATTTTCGTGTTTTTCGCCCTGACCCTCAGCCAGTTGTTCTTCCCGCCGGAAATGCCCGAGTGGCTGCGCCTGCTGCAAAGCTTCGGGATTTTCGTCACCGGTTACCTGGCGCGACCGTTGGGCGGCATCCTGATGGCGCACTTCGCCGACCGTTTGGGGCGCAAGAAAGTCTTCAGCCTGAGCATCCTGATGATGGCGTTGCCGTGCCTGCTGATCGGGATCATGCCGACCTACGCGCAAATCGGTTATTTCGCACCGTTGCTGCTGTTGGCCCTGCGCATCCTCCAGGGCGCGGCGGTGGGCGGCGAAGTGCCGAGTGCCTGGGTATTCGTCGCCGAGCACGCGCCCATTGCCCATCGCGGCTATGCCCTGGGTTTTTTGCAGGCGGGGCTGACCTTCGGCTATTTGATCGGTGCGTTGACCGCAACCTTCCTGGCGCAGGCATTTACTCCGGCGGAAATTCTCGATTACGCCTGGCGTTACCCGTTTCTGCTGGGCGGCGTGTTTGGCGTGATCGGTGTCTGGCTGCGTCGCTGGCTCAGCGAAACCCCAGTGTTCACGGCCATGCAGGCGCAACGCGAGGCGGCCGCCGAACTGCCGCTGCGCACGGTCTTGCGCGAGCATCGCCTGGCCATTTTGCCGGCGATGATTCTCACCTGTGTGCTGACCTCGGCGGTGGTGGTGTTCGTGGTCATCACCCCGACCATGATGCAGAAAACCTTTGGCATGACCGCCAGCCATACCTTCGCCTTGAGCGCGCTGGGCATTGTGTTCTTGAACATCGGCTGCGTGCTCGCAGGACTTCTGGTCGACCGCATCGGCGCCTGGCGCACGGTGATGCTCTATAGCCTGCTGCTGCCGCTGGGCATCGGTGTGCTTTACAGCTGCCTGATCATGGGCGGCGACTGGATCGGCCTGGCCTACGCCGTGGCAGGGCTGGCCTGCGGGGTGGTCGGCGCGGTGCCATCGGTGATGGTCAGCCTGTTCCCGGCGCGGATTCGTGTCTCGGGCATCTCGTTCACTTACAACATCGCCTACGCAGCATGGGCGAGTGTCACGCCGCTGTTGTTGATCGGCCTGATGCCGTGGAGTCCATGGATCTGTGTGATGTTCAGTGCGGTGATGGGAGCTGTGGGCGTGGGCAGCGCGGCATATTTCGGTGCGCGGATGCCGAGAATCGCAGGCTGTTCTGCCGCGGGCGCGCATTGATTGTGCGGCTTGTAACTATTTTTTGTAGGACAAGCCTGAAGCACGCTTAAGAAAATGTTTCCAAGGCCGATGGTTAGGCTGCATATCGCTTTCTACCCCTGTCCATCGGTGCTTTCCCATGTTCAATAAACGCTTGAAGCAGGAGCTGTCGGCTCTTCGTGAAGAACTCTCCAGCCTCCAGCAAGTGAAGGAAAGTCTGGAAAGCGAGATGCTGGTGCTGAACCTCGACAGTGATGGACGGGTTCAGTCGGTCAATCAGAACTTCCTTGGCGAAATGCATTACAAAAGCGCCGACCTGATTGGCCGACACATCGACGACTTCGTCCCGGATCACGTGAAAACCGACGAGTTCCAGCAGCGTTTCAAGAACGCGCTGACCCGTGGCGAGCACTTCGCCGGTGCGGTGCGCCTGTTGCGCGGCACGGGCCAGGAAGCGTGGTTGCGCTCGATCCTGCAACCGGTGCGTTCGGCCGACGGGCAGATCAAGCATTTTTCGATCTTCTCCAGCGACCTGACCCGCACCATCGAGGCTTCCCGCGAACACGAGAACCTGATCGGTGCGCTGGTTCGCTCCACGGCGGTGATCGAATTCGACCTCAACGGCAACGTGCTGACCGCCAACGACCGCTTCCTCAACGGTATGGGCTACAGCCTGGCGCAGATCAAGGGCAAACATCACCGTACCTTTTGCCAGCCGGAGGAATACAACAGTGCCGAGTACCAGAACTTCTGGCGTCGCCTGAACGCGGGTGAGTACGTGGCCGACCGTTTCAAACGTGTCGACAGCCATGGTCGTACAGTCTGGCTGGAGGCGTCCTACAACCCGGTGACCGATGCCAGCAATAATCTCTACAAGGTGGTGAAGTTCGCCACGGTGATTACCGATCAGGTCAATCAGGAGCAAGCCGTCGCCGAGGCCGCCAACATCGCCTACGGCACCTCGCAACAAACCGACCGAAGCGCCCAGCGCGGTAATGCCGTGGTGACCCAGGCCGTGGACGTGATGCGTGACCTGGCCAAACATATGCAAACCGCCGGCGATGGCATCGAAGCCCTGAACGAACAGTCGCTGGTGATCGGTACCATCGTCAAAACCATCAGCGGCATTGCCGAGCAGACCAACCTGCTGGCGCTCAACGCGGCCATCGAAGCGGCGCGTGCGGGCGAACAGGGGCGGGGGTTCGCCGTGGTGGCGGATGAGGTTCGGCAGCTGGCTTCGCGCACCAGCCAGGCCACCGATGAAATCGTCCTTGTGGTGCGGCAGAACCAGGACATGGCGCGCAACGCCGTGGCGCTTATGACCGACGGCAAGCTTCAGGCCGAACAGGGCCTGGCACTGGCGGCGGAAGCGGGTACGGTGATTGTCGAGATCCAGGACGGCGCGCAGAAAGTGGTCAATGCGGTGGGGCAGTTTGCCAATCAGCTCACTAACTGACCTGCGATCAGCTCTTGGTGGGAGCGGGCTTGCTCGCGAAAGCGGTGTGTCATCCAACGCAACTGTGACTGAACTGACGCTTTCGCGAGCAAGCCCGCTCCCACAGGGTTACGTGGGCGCTACAATCGGCTCTTTTCCCCAGGAGCAGACTTCCATGAGCGTTTCCCACCGCCGTCCGGTTCCCTTGTCCAAGGCTTATCGTCTGCTCAATCATGGCCCGACCGTGCTGGTCAGCGCCGCCCACGGTGGCCAGCGCAATATCATGGCGGCAGCCTGGGCCATGCCGCTGGATTTCGAACCACCGAAAATTGCCGTGGTGCTGGACAAGTCCACCTGGACTCGCCAGTTGCTGGAAGCCTCGGGCACGTTTGTGCTGAACGTTCCTTGCGCTGCCCAGGCCGACATTGTGCAGACCGTCGGTTCGACCTCCGGCCTGGAATTGACCCAGGATCAGGGGCGCGACAAGTTTGAAACCTACGACTTGCAGACGTTCACCGGTGAGTCGATTGATGCGCCGATGCTTGAAGGCTGCGTGGCCTGGCTGGAATGTCGCCTGTTGCCGGAGCCGAACAATCACCAGCAGTACGATCTGTTCCTGGCCGAAGTGATTGCCGCTCAGGCCGACGAGCGCGTGTTCAGCGAAGGGCGCTGGCACTTCGAAGGCCAAGATGCCTTGCGCACCTTGCACCATGTGGCAGGCGGGCACTTCCTGACCATTGGTGAGCCGGTGGACGGCAAGACCTTGCAGCCGTAAGGTTTCGACTATTCAAGTTGTAAGCACATTCACCAAGAGGCCAGGCGATGAGAAAACTGCGTGTAGGGATTATCTTTGGCGGGCGCTCGGCAGAGCACGAAGTGTCGCTGCAGTCGGCGAAGAATATTGTCGACGCCCTTGATCGCTCTCGCTTCGAGCCGGTGCTGATCGGTATCGACAAACAAGGCCACTGGCACCTCAACGACCCTTCCAACTTTTTGCTGAATCAGGAAAACCCGGCGCTGATCGCCCTCAATCAGTCCAATCGCGAATTGGCTGTCGTGCCAGGCAAAGCCAGCCAGCAACTGGTGGAAACCTCCAGCCAGGAATTGCTCGGTCACGTCGATGTGATCTTCCCGATTGTTCACGGCACCCTCGGTGAAGACGGTTGCCTGCAAGGTTTGCTGCGCATGGCCGATCTGCCGTTTGTCGGCTCCGATGTACTCGGCTCCGCCGTGTGCATGGACAAGGACATCAGCAAGCGCCTGCTGCGCGATGCCGGCCTGGCCGTGACGCCATTCGTGACATTGACCCGCGCCACGGCGGCGCGTACCGGGTTTGCCGAGGTTCAGTCCCGGCTCGGTTTGCCGCTGTTCGTCAAACCGGCGAATCAGGGCTCCTCCGTGGGCGTGAGCAAAGTTACCGACGAGACCGAATACACCTCGGCGGTGGAACTGGCCTTGAGTTTCGATACCAAGGTGTTGGTCGAATCTGCCGTCAGCGGCCGCGAGATTGAATGCGCAGTGCTCGGCAATGAAGACGCCATCGCCAGTGGCTGCGGCGAGATCGTGGTGCACAGCGGGTTCTATTCCTATGACAGCAAATATATCGACGACAAGGCCGCTGAAGTGGTGGTGCCGGCCAATATCAGCGTCGAGGCCAGCGAACGCATTCGGACCCTGGCCGTCGAGGCATTTCAGGTGCTGGGTTGCTCCGGCCTGGCCCGCGTCGATGTGTTC
Source organism: Pseudomonas sp. GW821-FHT01C01 (assembly GCF_059422645.1). Classification (NCBI taxonomy): domain Bacteria; kingdom Pseudomonadati; phylum Pseudomonadota; class Gammaproteobacteria; order Pseudomonadales; family Pseudomonadaceae; genus Pseudomonas; species Pseudomonas sp. GW821-FHT01C01. The sequence goes on from NZ_JBWKXF010000010.1 coordinate 19,828, forward strand.
CTGACCGACAGCGGCGAAGTGCTGATCAACGAAATCAACTCGCTGCCCGGCTTCACCCGCATCAGCATGTACCCGAAACTGTGGCAGGCCACCGGCATGACCTACAGCGAACTGGTGACGCGGTTGATCGAGCTGGCGCTGGAAAAGCATCATGTCCGGCAGGGGTTGAAGATCAGTCGATAAGTGCGCTGCTGAAGTTCGCTTGCTCAAAAACAAAAGGTTCTTCACGCATTCCTGGGGAATTGTAGGAGCCAGCTTGCTGGCGATGGACGCAAGTGCGCCGCGTTTATCCAGTTCACACGCGTTATCGTTAACCACCATCGCTGGCAAGCCAGCTCCTACAAGAGATCGCGTCCGAGTCGAAAATGAAGTGAGTTCCAGACCAGTGAAGGCCCTTCATCATTCCAGCGCGTGACTCAATCCCCCAGCGCTTGCCCCTCACGCCGCGGGTCGGCACCTCCCGTGAGTGACGCTTTGCCCTGGGCATCCTTCACCCGAACGATCGCCTGGGTGCCGCTGGTCATGTCGATCTCGCTTACGTTGTGCCCTTTGTCTTTCAGCGCCTGAATCAGCGTCGGGCTGAACTGTCCCTGTTCCAGTTCGGTCGGGCCGTTTCGGCTGCCGAAATTGGGCAGGTTGATGGCGGCTTGCGCATCGAGGTTCCAGTCGAGCAGGCCGATGGTGGATTTGACCACGTATTCGATGATTTGCGAGCCGCCGGGGGAGCCGACAGTGGCGAGGAATTCGCCGCTCTGGCGGTCGAAGATCAGGGTCGGGGCCATGGATGAGCGCGGGCGTTTGCCGGGTTCGACGCGGTTGGCGACTTTCTGCCCGTTTTCCTCGGGGATGAACGAGAAGTCGGTCATCTCGTTGTTGAGCATGAAACCCTGAACCATGATGTGGGAGCCGAACGCCGACTCGATGGTGGTGGTCATCGACACGGCGCCGCCGGCGTCATCGACGGCCACTACTTGCGAGGTGGAAATCCGCAGCGGCGAACGGTCTGGCGCGTAGGCCACCTGAATGCCCGGCGGGGTGCCGGGTTTGGCCGTGCCCATGCTGCGTTCGCCGATCAGGGCGGCGCGGCTGGCCAGGTAAGCCGGTTCGACCAGACCCTTGACCGGCACGGGAACGAAGTCGGTATCGGCGACGTACTGAGCGCGGTCGGCGTAGGCCAGGCGTTCGGCTTCGGCGATCAGGTGCACAGCTTGCGGGTCGGGTTCGATGCCGGCCGGGGCCTTGGTCTTGACCGGTTTCAGCGGCGCCAGCGCCAAGCGTTTATCGCGAGTCTCCAGGGCCTGCAGCGTGCCGAGGATTTGCGCCACGGCGATGCCGCCCGACGACGGCGGTGGCATGCCGCAGACTTGCCAGCGCTTGTAGTCGGTACACAGTGGTGCGCGTTGCTTGGCCTGATAGTTGGCGAGGTCGCTCACGGACAAGCTGCCGGGGTTGGCGTGGCCCTGCACCTTGGTCGCGATCTCTTGAGCGACCGGGCCTTTGTACAAGGCATCCGGGCCTTCATGGGCGATGCGTTTGAACACGGCGGCCAGTGCCGGGTTCTTCAAGTTGGTGCCGACGGCTTTAGGGCTGCCGTCGGCATTTCGGAAGTAAGCCATCATTTCCGGCGAGCGTGACATGGACGAATCCGCAGCGATCAACTGGTGCAGGCGTGGCGAAATGGCGAAGCCTTGTTCGGCGAGCTGGATGGCCGGTTCAAATAGCTGCGCCCAAGGCAGGCGTCCGTGTTTTTGATGGGCCAGTTCCAGGGCGCGCAGCACGCCGGGGGTACCCACCGAGCGACCACCGATTTGCGCCTGGGTGAACGCCATCGGCTGTCCGTTGGCTTGCAGGAAAAGTTTCTCGGTGGCGCCGGCCGGGGCGGTTTCACGGCCATCGTAGGTGCGCACGGCTTTGCCATCCCAAAGTACGATCAAGGCGCCACCACCGATGCCCGAAGACTGTGGCTCGACCAGCGTCAACACCGCTTGCATTGCAATCGCGGCATCGATGGCCGAGCCGCCCCGGCGCAGCATATCCCGTCCGGCTTCGGCCGCCAGCGGGTTGGCCGCCGCGGCCATGTATTTTTCGGCGTGTTGGGTGCGCAGGTCGGTGCGGAAACCGGAAGCGCTTTCCGGGGCGAGCGGCAGCGTCGGCACCGAAGCGTTGTTGCACGCGGCCAGGGTCAAGGCGCTGGCGAGCAGAACCAGGGTTGGCAAGCGAAAGCGCTGCAAAGGGAAGGTTGAAAACACGTGGGGTACTCCGTCCGTTGGATCTACGATCAATGGACTTTATCGGCCGACCGGGAGGGACGCAAACCAGGTCCCACGGCAACGACGTTTTTGTCCTTCATCAATGGCAGGATTTTCTGTAGGGTCGTTGCCAACAGACAGGCCAGAAAATCAACAAGAGGCAGACATGCAAACCGAGTTTCCATCCCAGCCCAGTTACCGCACCCAGCGTGAACAGTTCCTGGCCGCCGCGACCACGGCAGGCGCAACACTGACGGAATATCCACACCCGCTCAAAGGTCCGTTCGGCGAGTCGCTGAGTACCGATGTGGCGGTGCTCGGTGATCCGGGCGCCAAGCGCCTGTTGATTGCGCTGAGCGGTACTCACGGGGTTGAAGGCTTCTATGGCTCGGGCTGCCAGATCAAATGGCTGCAGGAGTTGGGCAAGCGATCCCTGCCAACGGATGTCGCCGTGGTCATTATCCATGCCATCAACCCTTGGGGCATGGCATGGTTGCGCCGGGTCAATGAAGACAACATCGACCTGAACCGCAATCACCTGGATTTCCAGCGACCGCTGCCGGACAACCAGGCCTACAACGCCCTGCACGAAATCTATGTCTGCCCGCAGTTGCACGGACCCGCGCGAGATCGCGCCGATGCCATGCTCGACGAGCAGATTCGCCAGCACGGCTGGCCGGCGGTGATGTCGATCGTCGAGGGCGGTCAGCATGCTCATCCCGATGGACTGTTTTTCGGCGGGCTGGCACCGAGCTGGTCGAACCGCACGCTGCACCAGATCCTGCAAAAGCACGTGGCCCATGCCGAGGTCGCCATGTGTTTCGACCTGCACACTGGGGCTGGCGAGTACGGTCATCCGATGTTGTTGACCATCACTGAGTCCGTTTATCCGGCGCTGCCAGATGCGCAGGCGATCTACGGGCCGTGGCTCTACAGCCTGCAAACCGGCGCCGACACCGTCAGCGAAACCGGCGTGGCGGCAACGGCCACTGGCTACACCTCGCAGGCATTGATCGATGCGCTGCCGCAGGTGCGCTTGATGCCTTTCGTCATCGAGTGTGGGACGTATCCGGGGCCGGACGTTCATCGTCATCTGCGTGATGACCACTGGCTGCATTTGCACGGCAACCCGAGTGACGCGACAGGGCGCGGGATCAAGCTGAATCTGCTGGAGCAGTTCTATCCGGCCGACAGTGATTGGCAGGCGATGGTCTGGTTGCGGACGTGGCAGATCTGGGAGCGGGCGTTGTCCGCTTTGCCGACGGTGTAGGAGCGAGCTTGCTCGCGATGGACTCAAGAGCGCCGCGTTTAACCAGTAAACACGCGTTATCGTTAACGACCATCGCGAGCAAGCTCGCTCCTGCAGGGATATAAAAACGAGGCATAAAAAAACGGCCTACCTTTCGGTAAGCCGTTTTTAGTACTTGGTGGCTACACAGGGACTTGAACCCCGGACCCCAGCATTATGAATGCTATGCTCTAACCAACTGAGCTATGTAGCCAAGTGGCGCGCATTATTCACCGGTAACGGGGATGCGTCAAGCACAAATCTAAAATATTTCTCTGCGCTTTCAACCGTTTATCAAAATCCCTCCTCTGAGCAGCGGTGAAGGGCAGCGCTGGAACCAGCGACTGGCCTGTTCATAGGCGTGCGCCAATTGCAGGACTGCGAAGTCGGCCTGGTGTCTGCCGATGATTTGCAGGCCCATGGGCAGACCGCTGGCGTTGAAGCCGACCTGTACGTTCGCCACCGGGCACCCGGACAAGGTGGCGGGAATCACCACCTCCATCCAGCGGTGATAGGTGTCCATGGTCACGCCTTCGATGGAGGCGGGCCACGGTTGTGTCTTATCGAACGCAAACACCTGAGCGCTGGGCAGCAACAGGTAGTCGTATTGTTCGAACAGCCTGGAGATCGCCCGATACCAGTCGCTGCGCGTCACCGAGGCAGCAAACACGTCGCTGGCCGAGAGTTTCAGGCCGTTTTCCACTTCCCAGCGGGCTTCCGGTTTCAACAGCGCACGTTTTTGCGGGTCGGCATAAGTCGCGCCCAACGAGCCGGCGACCATCCAGTGACGCAAGGTCCGCCAACTGCTCCACAGCTTCTCTGGAGCGAATTCGGACTGTACGGGCTCGATATGGCAACCCAGGCTTTCGAAATCGGCAAAGGCTTTTTCGCACAGCGAGAGGATGCCTTTCTCCATCGGCAGGTAGCCGTTGAAGTCGCCGAGCCAGCCCAAACGAGTGCCTTTGAAGTCCCGATCCAGCGGCGCCGCAAAAGCACTGCCGGACTCGGCAATCGACAGCGGTGCCCGCACATCGGCCCCGGCCTGCACCGACAACAGCAATGCGGCATCGCGCACGCTGCGCGCCATGGGGCCTTCGTAGCCGAGTTGGTCGATAAACAGGTCGGCACTGTCATCGAAGGGCACGCGGCCCTGGGACGGACGGAAACCGAAGATGTTGTTGAAGGCGGCCGGGTTGCGCAACGAGCCCATCATGTCGCTGCCATCGGCCACCGGCACCAGGTGCATGGCCAGCGCCGCTGCCGCGCCGCCGCTGCTGCCGCCAGCGGTTTTGCTCGGGTCGTAGGCGCAGCCGGTCGCGCCAAACAGCGGGTTATAGCTTTGCGAGCCGAGTCCGAATTCCGGTGTGTTGCTCTTGCCGATGATGATCGCGCCGGCGGCTTTGATCCGTTCGACCATGATGCCGTCACGTTCGGGAATGAAGTCCTTGAACAGCGGCGAGCCGAAGGTGGTACGGATGCCGCGGGTCAGGGACAGGTCCTTGATCGCGTGGGGCAGGCCGTGCATCCAGCCGCGATACTCGCCACGGGCCAGTTCGGCGTCGCGCTGATCGGCCTGGGCCAGCAGGTCTTCCGGCGCTTGCAGGCTCACCAGCGCGTTGACCTGCGGGTTGAAGCGTTCGATATGGGCAAGATAAGTCTGCATCACTTCCCGGCAGGAAACCTGGCGCAGGCGGATACGTTCGGCGAGTTCATGGGCCTGCAACAGGACCAGTTCGCTGATGTTGTTAGAAGTCATTGCAAGCGGCCTTTCAGACGGCTGGAAAAACGCCCCGCCATTGCGCCGGGGCGGCAGGGATCAACGCATCAGGTTGGTCCAGAGACGGTCGGCCAGGCGGATCGCGCCTTCGCCGCAGGTCTTGCTGAACACCACCTGGGTGCCTTCGGGAATGTGCAGTTCCGGGGCGTCTTTCAGTCCGGCGTCGAGGAACGGTTCCACACCCTTGATCGGGCTCTGGTGCTTGAGGAAGTTCTGGGTCATTGCGGCGTTTTCAGGCTGGCTGAGGAACGCGATGAAGGCCTTGGCGTTCGCCGGGTTCTTGCTGCCGGTCGGGATGACCATGTTGTCGACCCAGGCCAGCACGCCTTCTTTCGGGTACAGGTACTTCAGGCCCGGTTTCATCTCCCGGGCGCGCATCGACGAACCACCCCAGAAGGTCGACATGTCGATTTCACCCGAGGCGAGGTTTTCGCGGATCGAGCCAGCCTTGGAGCTGTAGGTTTTGACGAACGGTTTCTGCGCCTTTAGCAGGGTCAGGATTTGTTGCATCTGTTTCGGGTCTTCGCTGCACAGTGGAATGTTCAGGTACAGGCTGGCCATGTCCACCACGTCGCTGACCGAATCGAACATGTTGATCCGCCCTTGCAGCTCGGCAGGCGGCTCGTAAAGCACCTTGTAGCTGTCGGCAGGGCCTTTGTAGCGCCCGGTGTCGAGTACCACGCTGGTGGTGCCCCAGATGAACGGCACGGAGTACGCACCTTCCGGGTCCCAGGTGGGTTTTTTCAGGTTGTCGACGACGCCGGCGTAGTAGGGCTCGTTGACCGGATCGAAACGCTCCAGCAGTTTTTCCTTGATCAGGATCGGAATGAACTGGTGCGACGGAATCGCCACGTCGTAACCGGCACCGCCCTGTTTCAATTTGGCCAACAGGGTTTCATTGGAGTCGTAGGAGTCGACGGTGACTTCGATGCCGGTCTGCTTCTGGAATTTGGCGAGAATTTCCGGCGAAAAGTAACCGCTCCAGCTCACCACGTTGAGTTTTTCCGCGGCCTGAACGCTGCCGGCCATGGTCAGCGGCAAAGTCAGGAACAACGAAGTGCCGATGCTTTTAATCCACTTGCTCATGCTATTTCCCCACAGTACGTAGAAGGTTCAGGATTTCTTTTTGCCCAGCAGATAGGAAAGCGTGACGAACAGCACCGAGACGCCCAGGATCAGCGTTGAGACGGCGTTGACGTCGGGTGTCACGCCCATGCGCAACAGGCCGAAGATGAAGATCGGCAAGGTCGTGGTGCCGGCCTGGGAGACCATCATCGAGATCACGAAGTTATCTAGCGAGACGATGAAGGCCAGCATCAAACCCGAGAAAATCCCCGGCATCAGCAACGGCAGGGTGACCTTGCGGAAAGTCCGCCATGGGCCGGCATACAGGTCGGCCGAAGCTTGTTCCAGGGACAGGTCCATGTCGTTCAGGCGTGCCCGTATCGGCAGAAAGGCAAACGGAATACAGAACACCGTGTGCGCGATGATCAGGTTGCCGTAGCCCAGGGACAGACCGATGGTGGAGAACAGCGCGAGGGTGGCGACGCCGACCACGATTTCCGGCAGCACCAGGGGCAACATGATCGCGCCCATGGACAGTTGCAGGCCCTTGAACTTCGCACCCCGTGAAGTGCCGAGGGCGGCGAGGGTGGCGATGGCCGTGGCGACCATGCTGGCGCAGACGGCGATCAACAGGCTGTTGCCGGCCGCCTGGCGCAGGGCCTGATTGGCGAAGGCCGCGCGATACCAGTCGAGGCTGAAACCGGTCCACACTGTGGCCGATTGGTTGGCGTTGAACGAGAACACCACCAGCACCACGATTGGCGCGTAGAGGTACAGGTAGAACAGGAAGCTGAAGCCGCCGAAGCCGGGGAAGTCCTGCACGCCCAGCGTATTGCGTTTGAACAGGCCGATCATCACGCACCTCCTTTGGCAATGCGCTGGCGTTCGGCACGCAGGGCATAGACCGTCAGTACCAACATCACCGCCGCCATCAGCACTAGCGAAAGTGCCGCACCGAAGGGCCAGTTACGGGCATCGCTGAACTGCCGGAAGATCAGGTTGCCGAGCATCATTCGCGTGCCGCCGCCGAGCAGTTCCGGGGCGATCATTGCGCCCAGGCAAGGCACGAACGTAAGGATGGCGCCGGCGAGAATTCCCGGTTTGGCGATCGGCAACACCACTTTGCGCAGGGTGCGCACACGGCCGGCGTAGAGGTCCTGAGCGGCTTCGAGCAGGCGGATGTCCATTTTTTCCAGGGTGGCGTAGATCGGCAGCACGACGAAGGGCGCGTAGGTGTAAACCAGCCCCAGCAGCACCGCGCCGTCGGTGTAGAGCAGTTGCAACGGCTGGTCGATGACCCCGAGGCCCATCAGGCTGTTATTGATCACCCCGGTGTTACGCAGCAGCAGAATCCAGGCGTAGGTGCGAATCAGCAGGTTGGCCCAGAACGGCACGGTGATCAGGAAGATCAGCAAGCCACGGCGATGGGCCGGTTGCATGGCCAGCCACACGGCCACCGGAAAACCGATCAACAGGGTGATGAGCGTGGTCAGCCCGGCGATGCCGATGGAGCGCAAGGCGATGATCAGATAGGAGTCGGCAAAGGCCAGGCTGTCGTCCAGTTGCCGTTCGAACAGCAGCGAGGTGTAGGCATCGCTGCTGAACACTTTGTTCACCCCGCCGTAGGGGTTGGCCTCCATCAATGAGTAACCGATGACGATCAGGATCGGCACGATCAGAAACAGGCCGATGGCGATCAGCGCCGGGCTGACACCGAGAAAACTCTGGAAGGCCCGCCGACGTTCCAGCGTGTTGGCAATCGGTAAAGCGTGCATGGCAATTCCTCGTGCTCAATCGTGCAGGACGCTGGCGCTACCCTGGTCGAACAACAGACCGGCCTGGCTTCCTACTGCGAAGCGTTTGCTCTGGTCGACGCAGTTGGGGGTGCGCACGGTGAGGCGCGAGCCATCGCTCAGGCTGACCTGGTATTGCAGATCAGTGCCGAGGTAGATCTGCGCTTCGATCCGGCAAGGCAAAGCGCCTTCGGTGCTGCCCGGCACCAGATGCAAGCGCTCGGGGCGCACGGACAATGCAACGTTGGCCCCGACTCGCACATCGCTGCACGGCTGCGCAGGCAGCGGATGTCCGGACGGGCCGGCGAACCAGGCCAGGCCGTCTTCGACGCGGGTGACCGTACCTTCGATGAAGTTGGTTTCGCCGATGAAGTCCGCGACAAAGCGATTGCGCGGGCGTTCGTAGATGTCTTCCGGGCGACCGACCTGCTGCACTTCGCCTTCGGACAACACGGCGATGCGGTCGGACATGGTCAGCGCTTCTTCCTGGTCGTGGGTGACAAAGATGAAGGTGATCCCGGTGCGTGCCTGGATGGTTTTCAACTCTTCGCGCATGGCCTGGCGCAGCTTGAGGTCCAGCGCCGAGAGCGGTTCGTCGAGCAGCAAGACTTTGGGATGCGGCGCCAGTGCACGAGCGAGGGCAACGCGCTGTTGCTGGCCGCCGGAGAGTTGCGCCGGCTTGCGGTTGGCGAAGCGTTCCATTTGCACCAGGGCAAGCATCTCGCGCACCCGTTCGGCCATTTGCGTTTTGTTCAGGACTTTGCCCATCGGGTGGGATTCAAGGCCGAAGGCCAGGTTCTCGGCGATGGTCATGTGCGGGAACAGCGCGTAATGCTGGAACACGGTGTTGACCGGACGCTGGAAGGGCGGGCGGTCGGCGATGTTTTCGCCGTAGAGCAGAATCTCGCCCTCGGTGGGAAATTCGAACCCGGCGATCATCCGCAAGAGCGTGGTCTTGCCGCAGCCCGAAGGGCCGAGAAGGGTGAAGAATTCGTTGTCGCGAATGTCCAGGTCGATGCTTTTCAGTGCCACCGGACCGGTGCGTGGATCACCGTAGACTTTACGCACTGAGCGGATGGACACCGCCAGTGTTTGCAGCGAATGCAGGGCATTCATGCGTTACCTCCGATTCCCCCATCGTCCGCGAGTGCTGTAAACAGCCGGGCCGTCGGACCATGGATATTATTTTTCTGGGCAGGATCGAGATTGCGTTCGGGTGTTGTAACCAGCTGTTTTTTTGTTCTGCTGTGGATCGATTATCAGCGAGGGGTTGCGGGGGCGAAACTTCAATTTTAACATAGGGGCTGTTAAAAAATTTAACAGCAAAAGGCGCCCGGAAACCATGGCTGACCACCGTTTGCCGCCGCTCAACGCGGTGCGTGCCTTTGATGCCGCGGCCCGATTGGGCAGCTATGTCGAAGCCTCCAAAACCCTGCACGTGACCCAACCTGCGATCGGCCGCCACGTGAAATTGCTGGAGGACTGGCTGGGAATCCAGCTGTTCGAACGTACGTCTCGCGGGGTCAACCTGACAGTGGCGGGGGAGAAGTACCACCGCAAGATCGCCGCCGCCTTGCAACTGATCATCGAAGCCGGAAAAGAGGCACAGCCCAAACACGCCGAGCGCTGGCTGCGCATCATGGTGGTGCCGGGGTTCGCCAAGCGCTGGCTGATGCCGCGAATCGAGGCCATGCGTCACCTGCGACCGGGTTTGAAGTTCGCCATCGAACCCAATTCGACCTTCACCGAAGTGGATGGCAAAAGCGCTGACCTGGGCATCGTCTACGGGGTGGACGGCCAATATGCCCACTCCCGCACCAGCCTGATTTGTCCTCGGGTGTTTCCGATCTGTTCCCCCGAATATCTGGCCAGCGTCGCGCCCATTGGCAGCCCCGCGGACCTGGTGAAACACAACCTGATTCACGTCGATGACGGCGAGTGGTGGAACCTGTGGTTCGCCGCCAATGACCTCGACATCCACCTCAATTCGGACATGCTCTACGTCAACAACGACCACGCATTGTCGGTGGCCGAGAGCGGGCAGGGCATTGCGCTGGCCAATGAAGTGCTGGTGCGCGAAGAACTCAATACAGGCAAGCTGGTGCGGGTGGTGGACGCGCAAGTGAAGCTGGAAAGCTATCGGGTGCTGACGCCGTCCGCCGAGCTCTCGGCGGACGTGGCGTGGTTTATCGATTGGCTCAAGACCGAGCTGGAGCAGGACTTTCCGGAAGCGGTGATCCACACCTGAGAAGCACCGCCGGATTCAACTCAAACGGAAGCGCCCGGTGTTGTCGCTGAGGGCCTTGCTGCCGTGGCTCAAGGTGTCCGCTGCCTGGTTCACCGCACGGGCACCTTCGAGCAAACGCAGCGCCGCTTGATCGATCTGTTGGATATTGCCGCTGACCTCGTCGGCGGTACTGGCCTGTTCCTCCACCGCCGTGGCGATTTGCGCCAGGGTATCGGTGACATTCTGCACCGCACTGGCGATTTCCCCGAGTCGTTCACCGAGGCCGGTGACCGCTTGTGCATCGGACTCTGCCTGACTGCACGCGGCCTCCATCAGGCTGACAGCCTCGTTCACGGTATTTCGAAGGCTGTCGACCGTGCCGGCAATCTGTGCGGTCGACGATTGCGTGCGTTGCGACAGGCTGCGCACTTCATCGGCCACCACTGCGAAGCCGCGCCCTTGCTCACCTGCCCGGGCCGCCTCGATGGCGGCGTTGAGTGCCAGCAGGTTGGTCTGCTCGGCGACGCCGCGAATGGTGTCGACCACCAGTTGAATCTGCTGTCCCTGCTCGCTGACCCGGCCCAGTGCCGCCGCTGTCTCGTTCAGGCGTTGATTGAGTTGCTGGATGCTCGCGGTGGTGCGCAGGCTGTCCCGGCTGCTGTCGGCGGCAATGCGCCGGGTGTGCTGGGCGCTGCCGGACGCCTGTTCGCAACTGTGGGCCACCCCTTGTGAAGTGGCGGCCAGTTGCGTCGCCGCCGCTGCAATTTGGCTGATCTGCAACTGCTGGGCTTCGACTTCGCCCAAGGCGTCACTGGAGTGATGGTTGAGGGTTTGCACCGCGTTGCTCAGCTGCAGGGTTTCGTGATCGACCCCTTGCAGGCTGCTGCGCAGTTGCACCACGGCGACGTTCAGCGCGGTGCTGATCAGCGCCAGTTCGTCCCGTCCCTGAACCGGCACTTGCACACTCAGATTGCCATCGCGCAAGGCTTCGGCGAGTACCGTGATGCCGCTGGCGCTACGGCGAATCGAAGCCTGCAAACAGATGAACAGATACAGCGCGGCCAGCAAAAGGCAACCCAACACGGCGGCCACCACCGTGAATTGGCGGATTGCCGAGCCGTGGTAATAATCCAGGCGTTGATCCAGCGACACCAGCGACTGCTGGCGCAATGAGGCGAGGTCGGAGAGCAGGGCATCGAGACTGCGCTCGAAGTCATCCGGCTTGAGGTTGATGCTGCCACCGAACACGCCGTCATCCAGCACCTTCAGGCCGGCGTCCAGGTGCTTGAGGCTGTCATGGTATTGCCCGGCCCAGGTTTGCAGGGCGCCGGGCAAGCGCGCTTCGAGCAAGCCCGCGGTTTTGACCAGCTGCTCACGGGCGTCGCCAATGCGGCTGCGCAAGTCGCGCAGTTGCAGACGGCTTTGCAGGGTGAACTGTCCGGACACCACTGACGCCTGGCCCACCGCCGCCAGGCGACCGACTCGCTCAATCAGCTCTGGCGCGTGTTGGGTAGAGATCTGCGTCAGCAAATAAGTCTCCAGCCACGGCGCCAGTGTCAGGCGATTGTCCATGGCGATTTGCTCGCGTAAGGCTTGCAGGGCGCTCAAGGCGTTGGTGAAGCGATCGTAGCCATCCGGCCACCAGCCAACACTGCTCAGGCTTTTTGAGTCGAGGCCATCGAGGGCGGTTTGCAGGGCCTGGTAACGCGTCAGGCTTTCGCCCTCGGCGCCTTCTTTTTGCAGGGCATTGCCCAGCTCGGAGGTGGCCTGGCTGACGGCGGGTTGAACCGCATCGAAGGCGGCCATCGAAGCGAGGGTGGCGGGTGTTGGCTGGCGATTGGTTTCCGTGGCGCGCCACCGGGCGGCGCGATCACGCTGGGCGGCGAGCAGGTCATCCAGCGCATCAAGAGCCAGCAGTTGCCGCACCCCGGCACGTTCGCCGGAGATCAGGCTGAGTTTGTCGCGATAGTCCTGGCCGATCATCCACAGGCTGCCAGCCAGTGGCAGGATAAACAGCAAAAACAACAGCTGGAATTTGCGTGCAAAACCGAAACGCCCCAGCAGTCCGATCCCCGGTAATAAAAAAGCCTGCATGCCCCATGACTCCTCTGGATACCACGCACCATTGGCGTGCGTCGAAGGTTGATGCCCCCGACTGGTGCCCTCTTAAAAGGCCTCGAAAGTTCACCCTTGTCTGCTCTGTAGGCCGACTCTGTGGCGAAACTTCCCATTCTCGGTCTCCTTTGTAAGGCGGCCGCGTTGAAGCGGATAAGCAAGGCAAGATTCAGACCATGGCTTTGCGCCACCAATGTAGTCGCGATGAAAAACGAGTTCGTTAGCTGGCTAAGGGGATGGCGCTGTCGCACCGAAAAATGGCACATTGACGCACCTGCCCGTTTGCACCCACCTGTTGTACGGAAAACCCCATGGCTATCAGCAACGCTCAGACCGGCTCGGTGCCGGCGTCCGCTACGCCCCAAAGCAGTCCCCTGGTGATGCGCATCATCGGCGCGGTGGCGCTGGCACATTTGATCAACGACCTGATCCAGTCGGTGCTGCCGTCGATCTACCCGATGCTCAAGGCCAACTATGGCCTGACCTTCACCCAGGTCGGCCTGATCACCCTGACATTCCAGTTGACGGCCTCGCTGCTGCAGCCGTGGGTCGGTTACTACACCGACCGCCATCCCAAGCCATGGCTACTGCCAGCCGGTACAGTTTGTACTCTGGTCGGGATTCTGATGATGTCGATGGTCGGCAACTTTCCGTTGATCCTGCTGGCGGCGGGCTTGATCGGTATCGGTTCTTCGACCTTTCACCCGGAAGCGTCCCGCGTGGCGCGACTGGCTTCGGGCGGGCGCTTCGGGCTGGCGCAATCGACCTTCCAGGTCGGCGGTAACGCAGGCTCGGCGTTCGGTCCGTTGCTGGCGGCAGCGATCATCATTCCCTACGGCCAGGGGCACGTGGCGTGGTTCGGCCTGTTCGCGGTGTTTGCGCTGTTCGTGCTCTACCGGATCAGCCGCTGGTACGCCAACCACTTGAACCTGTTCAAGCTCAAGCAAGGTCAGGCAGCGACCCACGGCCTGTCCAGGGGCCGAGTGATCAGTGCCCTGGTGGTGCTCGGGCTGCTGGTGTTCTCCAAGTACTTCTACATGTCCAGCCTCACCAGTTACTTCACGTTCTATCTGATCGAAAAGTTCGACCTGTCGGTGGCCAGTTCGCAGTTGCACCTGTTCCTGTTTCTCGGCGCGGTCGCGGCGGGGACATTCTTTGGCGGGCCGATTGGCGACAGGATCGGGCGTAAGGCAGTTATCTGGTTCTCGATTCTCGGCGTTGCACCGTTCACATTGTTGCTGCCGCATGTCGACCTGTTCTGGACCAGCATTCTCAGCGTGGTCATCGGCTTCATCCTCGCCTCGGCGTTCTCGGCCATCGTGGTGTACGCCCAGGAACTGGTGCCGGGCAATGTCGGGATGATCGCGGGGGTGTTCTTCGGTTTGATGTTCGGCTTCGGCGGGATCGGCGCGGCGTTGCTCGGGCACCTGGCGGACATTCGCGGCATCGAATACGTGTACTACCTGTGTTCGTTCCTGCCGTTGTTCGGGGTGCTGGCGATTTTCCTGCCGCGAACCAAAAAGCCCTGAATCGACACAAATCCCTGTGGGAGCGGGCTTGCTCGCGAATGCGGTATGTCAGCTAAATGTATGATGACTGGCACTCCCTCTTCGCGAGCAAGCCCGCTCCCACATTGGGTAAAGGTTCAGGCACTGCTGTTGCGGAAACTGCCGGGTGTGATGCCGACTACTTTTTTGAAGGCCCGGGTCATGTGGCTTTGATCGAAGAAGCCGCAAGCGAATGACGCTTCGGTGAGGCTGGACCCGGTGCGCAGCAGTTTTTGGACCTGGGCGATTCTTTTCTGGATTTGATAGCTGTGGGGGGAGACGCCAACGCTTTTTTTGAATACCCGGATCAGGTAAAGCGGGTCAAGGTTCACCAGTTGCGCCAGTTCTTCCAGAGACAGATGTTTGTCGAACTCGTCTTCGAGCTTCTTCTTGATCTTTTGCACTGCATGTTGCTCAGCCGCACTGACGGGTTCGATGGGTGCTCCGCTGCGCTCGAAGAGCTGCGTCACCAGATCCAGCAAGATAGTTTCCCGTTCAAGGCTGGGGGGGGATTTTTCAATGATTTGATGTTGATGCAAAAAGGTCCGGGCGAAGTCGGGGGCCTGGCTCAGAGCTGTTTGAAAAAGATGAATATGATCGTCTGAAAAACGCCCTTGAAACACTGTCCGATTGACCCATTCGGGGTCGATATAGAGCATTCGATACATCCAGCCCTCATCATGGCCCGGCAAGCCGTCGTGGATCTCCCCTGGGGGAATGGTGACCACACTGCCAGCGACCCCCATGTAGTAACTGCCGCGATAAAAAAGTTTTTCAACACCGCTACTTATAACGCCGATAGCGTACCGGTCATGTGAATGTCGGCCGAAAGATTGAGTGCTGTAACGCGCAGATAACAACTCACAGTCGCCTTCGGGTATACGCCAGAATTGAACAAAGTCCTTGTCTTTTTGAGGGGCTTTGTTACGGCGATTCTCATCCATGAATTGTCCAGTTTTGTGCAATACGTATGGAAAGCAGGTCGCTAAATTTAGCACCTATTTCATAACACAAGCTAGGGGATGCGATGTCTACAAAACTGGTAGTTGGGGATTTCAATAAGTCTTCATGGTCATTTCGTGCATGGCTGGTTCTTGTGGCAGCGGATGTTGCATTTGAAACCCTTCAGATCAAACTGGAACAAAGCGACACCCGCCAACGCATTCTGGAGCACTCACCCTCCGGCAAGGTACCGGCGCTGCTGCTGGATGATGTCGTCATCAACGACAGCCTGGCCATCAGCGAATACATTGCTGACACCTATCCTGCCGCCAACCTTTGGCCCCAAGATTCACGGGTCAAGGCCCTGGCACGAGCTGCTGCGGCAGAGATGCACTCCGGTTTCACCCACCTGCGCACGCAGATGTCGTTTGGCCTGAACACCGGTGACATCCCGGAAAGCCTGACCGCCGAGACCCGAGAGGAAATAGTGCGGGTATTCGCTATCTGGAACCAACTCCGTGAGGTGAGCGGTTCAACACAGTTTCTCTGCGGTGACTTCGGCATTGTTGATGCGATGTTTGTTCCGGTGGTGTTTCGCTTCCGTCGTTATGGTATTGCCATCCCTGCGCAACTGCAGGGCTATGTCGAAAACATTCTGGGTTATGCACCGGTACAACAATGGTTAAAGTTGGCCGCGCAAGAAGTTTAAAGAGTTGTGTTGCTGCTAACTATTAATGCCAATTAAACGTTAGTTGTTTTTTCGCGCGCGGCAGAAAAGACCTTTGGGGCTTTTCTGCTTTGTCGAGTCTGATATTTGTTGCCCAGGGGGGAGTTGCGAGTGCTCATAAAGTTAATACCGGACGTTATCAATGAGGTTTCTCATGTCGATTAATAACAATCGGGCAATCATTGAATTGATCATCGGTGGACTGATGCTCAGTCTGTCTGCTCTAGCCGTCGCTTTCGCCCATATCGGCGCGGGTGGCGCAGGGTTCTATCGGATGGTGTTCGCCTCGATCCTGTTTTTCCTGCTGCTCAAGGTGCGCAAAACACCGGTGCTGCTCAAAAGCGCCAAGGCGCAGCTGTACACCGCGTTGGCTGGGGTGTTTTTGGCCATTGACCTGGTGCTCTGGCACCAGAGCATCTATATCGTCGGCCCGGGCATCGGGTCGATCCTGACCAACTGTCAGGTGTTCTTCATGACCCTGCTGGGGTTGTACCTGTTGAAGGAAAAACCTTCGATCTACTTCCTGGTATCCATTACCTTGGCATTTGTCGGGCTCTATCTGTTGTTGCTACCCGAGATGACCAGTGCGGTAGGGATCAAGGGCGTGGTGTATGGCGTGCTCTCGGGGCTGGCGTATGCCATCTGCGTGTACTTCCTGAAGATCAACACCCAGTTGCCTGACGGCGGGGGTGACAAGATCGCACAGATGCTCAATTTGAGTCTTTGGGCGGCACTGGTTCTGCTGACATACGCGCTGGCAACTGGGGAGAGCTTGGCCATCGTGGATGGGCAAACCTTGCTGATGCTGATCATATACGGGGTACTGGTGCAGTTTGTCGGCTGGTTGCTGGTCAACCGTTCGATCGGAGCCATCAGCCTGGGGTTGGCCGGACTGATCCTGTTACTGGAGCCGGTGATCACGTATTTCATTGATGTCACCTTTCTCGGCAAGGCCAGCTCCACGCTGCAGATTTGCGGCGCACTGGTGACTATCTTTGCGGTTTACATCGGCTCAATCAAACCGCCTGAGAAAGCGCACCCTTTACCCGAAGTGACCTGACAGAAGGTGTATCACGGCGGTGTCGGTCAGCATGCCTTGATCTCCGAATTTCCGTCGTACCCGGTTTTTAAAACCGGCTTCAGGCGTCAATCAACAACCCAGATCACAATGGAGGAGGATGGTGATCCCAAGACGCAAAAATCCCCGTATCAGCGAGTGATTACGGGGATTTTCAGTCTACCGGGTTCCGTGTAAATCCACGGTCACCGTTACACGTTGAAGCGGAAGTGCATCACGTCGCCGTCTTTAACGATGTAATCCTTGCCTTCCAGGCGCCATTTACCGGCTTCCTTGGTACCGGCTTCGCCCTTGTACTGGATGAAGTCGTTGTAGGCGATCACTTCGGCGCGGATGAAGCCTTTCTCGAAGTCGGTGTGGATCACGCCAGCGGCTTGAGGTGCGGTGGCACCGACGCGGACGGTCCAGGCGCGGACTTCTTCGACACCGGCGGTGAAGTAGGTCTGCAGGTGCAGCATTTCGTAGCCGGCGCGGATCACGCGGTTCAGGCCAGGCTCTTCGAGGCCCAGGGCTTCGAGGAACATGTCTTTCTCTTCGCCGTCATCGAGCTCGGCGATTTCCGCTTCGATCTTGTTGCACACCGGTACAACCACGGCGCCTTCTTCTTCGGCGATGGCCCTGACCACGTCCAGGTGCGGGTTGTTCTCGAAACCGTCTTCAGCGACGTTGGCGATGTACATGACCGGCTTGGTGGTCAGCAGGTGGAAGCCCTTGATCACCGCTTTCTCGTCAGTGCCCATGTTCTTCATCAGGCTGCGCGCCGGCTTGCCTTCGGTGAAGTGAGCGATCAGTTGTTCCAGCAGGCCTTTCTGGACCACTGCGTCCTTGTCACCGCCCTTGGCGTTGCGCGCGACTTTTTGCAGTTGCTTCTCGCAGCTGTCGAGGTCGGCGAAGATCAGTTCCAGGTCGATGATTTCGATGTCGCGTTTCGGGTCGACGCTGTTGGAGACGTGAATCACGTTCTCGTCTTCGAAGCAGCGGACCACGTGGGCGATGGCATCGGTTTCACGGATGTTGGCCAAAAACTTGTTGCCCAGGCCTTCGCCTTTCGACGCGCCGGCTACCAGGCCTGCGATATCGACGAATTCCATGGTGGTCGGCAGGATGCGCTTTGGATTGACGATGGCCGCCAGGGCTTCCAGACGCGGATCCGGCATCGGCACGATACCGCTGTTCGGCTCGATGGTGCAGAAGGGGAAGTTCTCGGCCGCGATCCCGGATTTGGTCAGGGCGTTGAACAGGGTGGACTTGCCGACGTTAGGCAGACCGACGATGCCGCAATTGAATCCCATGGTGTTTTCCCCGAGGAGTGAGTCAGGCCTTCTGGCTGTGCAGGTTTTTCATCGCGCGGTTCCATTCCCCGGCGAGGATATCCGGCAGCACGCCGAGGGCAAAGTCGATGCTGGCATCGAGTTTTTCCTGTTCGGCGCGTGGCGCACGACCCAGGACGAAATTTGAAACCATACTGGCGACGCCCGGGTGACCGATGCCAAGCCGCAGGCGGTGGAAAGTGTTCTGATTACCCAGTTGCGCAATGATGTCGCGCAACCCGTTGTGACCGCCATGGCCGCCGCCCACTTTGAGCTTGGCAACGCCCGGAGGCAGGTCGAGTTCGTCATGCGCCACGAGGATTTCTTCAGGCTTGATGCGGAAGAAACCGGCGAGTGCCGCTACGGCCTGGCCGCTGCGGTTCATGTACGTGGTGGGGATCAGCAGACGAACATCCTGACCCTGATGCGAATAGCGCCCGGTCAGGCCGAAATATTTGCGGTCCGCCACAAGGTTTACACCTTGTGCGTTCGCGATGCGCTCAACAAAAAGGGCCCCTGCGTTATGCCGGGTCTGTTCGTATTCAGCACCTGGATTACCCAGGCCAACGATCAGTTTGATGGCAGTCACGATAGGGGCCCTTCATTGGAGTGGTGGATAACATCGCCGCAATCAGGGAGAGCGGCGAAAGTGGACGAAAATTGCTCATTTACCATGATGTAAACTCCGCGTTCTCGCCCGCTTTCTCGCTACGCTCTAGTCCGCGATGTTTCCGGTCACTCCGGCGTGCAGAGTGAAATTACTCTGCAGCGCCTTCTGCAGCTTCTGGAGCAACACGTGGAGCGTGGACGTTGGCAACAGCCTTGTCATCGCCGTGTGCCAGGGCCACGAACTCAACGCCTTTAGGAGCCTTGAGGTCCGACAGGTGAATGATCGAACCGATTTCAGCGTTAGCCAGGTCGACTTCGATGAACTCAGGCAGATCTTTCGGCAGGCAGGAAACTTCGATCTCGGCAACAACGTGCGAGATTTCGCCGCCTTTCTTGGTCGGTGCTTCTTCGTTGATGAAGTGCACTGGAACGATAGCGGTCAGTTTCTGGCCAGCGACTACGCGTACGAAGTCAGCGTGCATCACGTGGCCTTTGGCCGGGTGACGCTGCAGGGCTTTGATCACGACGTTCTGCTTGGTGCCACCAACGTTCAGCTCGATGATGTGGCTGTAAGCCGCTTCGTTTTCGAGCAGTTTGGCAACTTCTTTGGCCAGCATGCTGATGGATTCAGGGGCTTTGTCGCCACCGTAAACTACAGCTGGAACCAGGCTTGCGAGACGACGCAGGCGGCGGCTCGCACCTTTCCCCAGGTCGGAACGCACTTCAGCATTCAGAGTAAAATCGTTCATGTTGTATCTCCAAAATAACCACACTCGCCCCAGCGTTTGCGACCAGCGCTAAAGGCGATATGGGCAAAAAAGCCCCGCCCCGACAGGAATGCCGGGGCGGGGCGCTTTTCGTCAACGAGACATTTCGAGAAGGGCAGGGCCCTTAGCGGAACATCGCGCTGATCGATTCTTCATTGCTGATGCGGCGGACCGCCTCGGCAACTACCGGTGCGATATCCAGTTGGCGGATACGCGCACAGGCTTGTGCTGCAGCGGACAGCGGGATGGTGTTGGTCACCACCAGCTCGTCCAGCACGGAATTTTCAATGTTTTCGATCGCCCGACCCGACAGCACAGGGTGCGTGCAGTAGGCGAAAACCTTGGCAGC
The DNA here is from genome assembly GCF_059422645.1 of Pseudomonas sp. GW821-FHT01C01. Lineage (NCBI taxonomy): Bacteria > Pseudomonadati > Pseudomonadota > Gammaproteobacteria > Pseudomonadales > Pseudomonadaceae > Pseudomonas > Pseudomonas sp. GW821-FHT01C01. The sequence continues at coordinate 39,671 of NZ_JBWKXF010000010.1, forward strand.
GCCATGCTCTTTCAAGGCCTTGGCCGCGTGGCACAGGGTGCCGGCGGTATCGACCATGTCATCGACCAGAATACAGGTACGCCCTTCGACATCACCGATGATATGCATCACTTCAGAGTGATTGGCTTTCTCACGGCGTTTGTCGATGATCCCGAGATCCACGCCCAGGGATTTGGCAACGGCACGTGCACGCACGACGCCGCCAATGTCCGGGGACACGATCATCAGGTTTTCGAAGCGCTGATCTTCGATGTCATCCACCAGAACCGGGGAGCCGTAGATGTTATCTACCGGAATATCGAAGAAACCCTGGATTTGGTCAGCATGCAAATCAACCGTGAGAACACGGTCGATGCCGACTACGGTAAGCATGTCAGCCACGACTTTCGCGCTGATAGCCACACGTGCGGAACGCGGACGGCGATCCTGACGGGCATAACCAAAGTAAGGAATAACAGCAGTGATACGAGTAGCCGAGGAGCGGCGGAAGGCATCAGCCATCACTACCAGTTCCATCAGGTTATCGTTGGTCGGAGCGCAAGTCGGCTGAATAATGAAGACATCTTTACCGCGGACGTTTTCATTGATCTCGGCTGTAATTTCGCCGTCGGAAAACTTACCGACAGAGATGTCACCGAGAGGGATATGCAGCTGACGTACGACACGCCGAGCCAGATCGGGGTTAGCGTTCCCCGTAAAGACCATCATCTTGGACACGCGCAGTACCTGAAGGCTGAGGGTAACCTGGATGAGTATAGGAAAATGGCAGGGGCGGCTGGATTCGAACCAACGCATGGCAGGATCAAAACCTGCTGCCTTACCGCTTGGCGACGCCCCTGTATCTGTTGCAACGATTACCCAGTAATCGATTCCTTTAGAGCAGACTTCGCAGCTTGCGATGCAACATCGAAACGTTGCTTCCTTTTGCTACAAAACCTGTAAGGGTCTCTGTCAGAAGGGCCGAGACTTTATCAGCTTCAGCTTTGCTTGGGAAGCCCCCAAACACACAACTTCCAGTTCCGGTGAGTTTTGCTTCGGTAAATTTACCTAACAAATTCAAAGCGTTACGTACCTCTGGATAACGCCTTGTTACCACCGGCAAGCAGTCATTTCGACTGTTTCCCTTGGGAACGGGGCGCACTTTAATGGGAGGAGTGTTACGTGTCAACAACGGATCTGAAAAAATTTCTGCCGTACTTACAGAGACTTGCGGCACCAGCACGAGATACCACGGTTCTTCCGGGTCGACAGGGGTCAGTTTCTCCCCCACGCCCTCGGCAAAAGCCGCGTGACCACGAACGAAAACCGGGACGTCGGCGCCCAGCGTCAACCCCAGGCCGGCCAGGCGATCTTCATCCCAGCCCAATTGCCACAGATGATTGAGTCCAAGCAATGTCGTTGCGGCGTTCGAGCTGCCGCCACCGATGCCGCCGCCCATGGGCAGGATCTTGTCGATCCAGATATCGACGCCCAGTGTGCAGGCGGATTGTTCCTGAAGTTTTTTGGCGGCTTTTACGATCAGGTTGCTGTCGTGGGGCACACCTGCGAATTCGGTGTGCAGTTGAATCACACCGTCATCGCGCAGGGCATAGGTGATTTCATCGCCGTAATCGAGAAACTGAAACATCGTTTGCAGTTCGTGGTAGCCGTCTTCGCGGCGACCCAGGATGTGCAGCATCAAATTGAGTTTGGCCGGCGAAGGCAGTGTCAGGCGATTGGCCGGCATGTCATGACCCCAGTTTGCGTGGTTGCCAGGCCTTGATCACCAGTGTGACGTCAAGGTCGGTGCCATGCAGCTTGATTCGCTCGGGCAGCCAGTAACCGTTTTGCTGGGTGTAGTCGGTGTATTCAACCTTCCAGCCATCCTGCTCGAGGTTGGCCAGGCGACTGTCGGCATCCAGTGTCAGGCGACTTTTGCTGTCCGGAGACGGGAGCCCGCGCACCCACCAGGCCAGATTGGATACCGGCAATTTCCAGCCCAGCTGTTCTTCGAGCAGCACTTCCGGGGTCGGCGCGTCGTAGCGTCCCTGGTTGGCAACTTCCAGCGACACCTTGCCCGGCCGACCGGTCAGGCGAGCCGCGCCGCGGCCCAGTGGTCCGGACAGACGAATGTCGTAGTAATCCTGGCGTTGCAACCAGAACAGCGTGCCGCTGCCCGAGTCTTTCGGTGCTCGAATGCCGATCTTGCCATCGATCTGCCAGCCATCGAGGCCGGTCAGTTGCTCTTTGTGCTCACGCCATTGGGCAGGGTTGCCGTGCCCCTCGACCGACTCGCGGGGACCCAGACCCGCGCAACCAGCGAGCAGGGCGATAAAACTGAAAACGATAAAATGGCGCAAAAACATAATCTTAAAGAGTCTCTGATCCGGTCAGGCGTTTGATGGTGCCGCGCAGGGTCGGGCTGTCGGGTTGTTCCTTGAGGAACTTGCCCCAGACTTGTTTGGCTTCACGCTGTTTGCCGTTGGCCCACAGGACTTCGCCCAGGTGAGCGGCGACTTCCTGATCGGGGAAACGATCCAGGGCCTGGCGCAGCAGGCGCTCGGCTTCATCGAGATTACCCATGCGGTAATTCACCCAGCCAAGGCTGTCGAGTACCGCCGGGTCTTCCGGACTGATCTGGTGCGCCTGTTCAATCAGGGCCTTGGCCTCGGCGTAGCGCGTGGTGCGGTCAGACAGGGTGTAGCCGAGGGCGTTCAACGCCATGGCATTGTCCGGGTCGCGCTTGATGATCAATCGCAGGTCTTTTTCCATCTGCGCCAGGTCATTGCGTTTTTCCGCCTGCATGGCGCGGGTGTAGAGCAGGTTCAAGTCGTCCGGGTATTTCTGCAAAGCCTGTTGCAGAACATTCCAGGCCTTGTCGCCCTGATTGTTGGCGGACAGGGTTTCAGTTTCGATCAGGTACAACTGGATCGCGTAATCCGGCTGCTCGTCGCGCTCTGCCGCCAGCTTGCGTTGCGCTTCGGCGGTCTTGCCGTTGTTCATCAGGATGTCGGCTTGACGCAATTGTGCCGGCAGGAAGTCACTGCCCGGGCCAACCTTGGCGTACTCGATCAACGCGCCTTGCGGGTCGTTTTGTTCCTCGGCGATGCGGCCGAGGTTCAGGTGCGCCGAGTCGACGTGGCTGTCTCGGGCGATCAGGTCTTCCAGATAACCCTTGGCTTCTTGCCAGGCCTTGGCTTCCAGGCAGACCAATGCCAGCGAGTAGCGCAGTTCATCGTCTTCCGGGTACTGCTGAACCAGGCTCGAGAACTCGGCCTTGGCGTCGTTCATGCGGTCCTGTTCAACCAGCATGCGTGCGTAAGTCAGGCGCAGGCGCTTGTCGTCCGGGTATTTCTTGATGCTTTTTTGCAGCAGCGGCAAAGCCTCGTCACCGCGATTGAGGGTTTGCAGCAGGCGTGCGCGCAGCAGGATCGGTGCGATTTCGCCGTTGTCGGGAGGGTTGTTTTCCAGCAGCTTCAGCGCGCCTTTGGCGTCGCCATCCTGTTGCATCAGCAGGGCCTTGCCGAAAATCAGCTGGCCGTTGTCCGGATGGCGTTGCAGCAAACGGTCGAAGCTTTTCATCAAGCCGTTGCGGGTGTCCTGGTCGGTGTCTGCCGCAGACAGCGCAAGGAAGTCGAAATGGGTGTCGCCCTTGCCTTGCAGGACTTTCTCCATATAGACCATGGAGTCGTCATAACGCCCGGCGCGTGCCAGTTGCACGGCGGCGGCGCGTTGCGCTTCAAGGTCGTTGGGGGCGTTTTTGGCCCAGATCAGCGCGGTGTCCAGGGCTGCCTGATCGGCGCCCAGATATTCGGCGATACGGAATGCCCGCTCGGAAATGCCCGGATCCTGGGTATTGATGGCCTGGGTTACATAGTTGTCCAGGGCAATGTCGAAACGATTGCGCTGGCCAGCCAGTTCGGCGCTCAACAGGCTGAAGATGGTTTCCTCGCTGAACGAGCTGTAGACCTTGGGCTTTTCAGGGGCCGGGGTGCTGTCTTCAACCGGCGGCGTACCGTCCGGCGAAACGGGTGCCAAGGCCTGGCAGCCGCTGAGGAAGACAAAAGCGAGGAGCAACGCGGAAGATCTATTCATATAGGAAGAGGACGACTAACCTGCGGTCAGATCATCATGACACAAGCTTTCGGCCAAACATAACCGGCCCGCCATTTTCACATTCTCACCGCCCCCTGTAGGAGCTGGCTTGCCAGCGAATACGGTGGACCGGTCGACAGATAGGGCGCCCGTCCTGCCGCTTTCGCTGGCAAGCCAGCTCCTACAGGGATTGTGTGTAAACGAGAACCGCTCGCAACGTGAGCGTCACCTACCGGGGCGATAGATATCGAGTAGTTGTTCTGATTCCGTCGAAGTAGGACAATTACCGGCTTCACGTCACCATCAGCGACTTTGAATGGCCTTCCTTGCACTCGGTATTAACCACAAGACAGCTTCAGTAGACGTCCGCGAGCGCGTGGCTTTTACCCCTGAGCAGCTGGTTGAGGCCTTGCAGCAGCTCTGCCGACTCACCGACAGCCGCGAAGCTGCGATCCTCTCCACCTGCAATCGCAGTGAGCTCTATATAGAACAGGATCACCTGTCGGCGGACACCGTGCTGCACTGGCTGGCTGATTATCATCATTTGAGCTTCGACGAGCTGCGCGAAAGCTCCTATGTGCATGAAGATGATGCGGCAGTTCGTCACATGATGCGGGTCGCTTCCGGGCTCGACTCGCTGGTGTTGGGCGAACCGCAGATTCTCGGCCAGATGAAGTCGGCCTATGCCGTGGCCCGTGAGGCCGGCACCATCGGTCCATTGCTCGGGCGGCTGTTCCAGGCCACGTTCAATGCGGCCAAGCAGGTGCGTACCGACACTGCCATCGGCGAGAACCCGGTGTCGGTGGCGTTTGCCGCGGTGAGCCTGGCGAAACAGATTTTCAGCGACCTGCAACGCAGCCAGGCGTTGTTGATTGGCGCCGGCGAGACCATCACCCTGGTCGCCCGCCATCTGCATGACCTGGGGGTAAAGCGCATCGTCGTCGCCAACCGTACACTGGAGCGCGCCAGCATTCTGGCCGAACAGTTCGGCGCCCATGCGGTGTTGCTGTCGGATATTCCGGCCGAGCTGGTGCGCAGCGATATCGTCATCAGTTCCACCGCCAGCCAATTGCCGATCCTGGGTAAAGGTGCCGTGGAAAGCGCCTTGAAACTGCGCAAGCACAAACCGATTTTCATGGTGGATATCGCCGTTCCGCGCGATATCGAGCCAGAAGTCGGTGAGTTGGACGACGTTTATCTCTATAGCGTCGACGATCTCCACGAGGTGGTGGCCGAGAACCTCAAGAGCCGCCAGGGCGCTGCCCAGGCCGCCGAAGAGATGGTCTCGGTCGGCGCCGAAGACTTCATGGTCCGCCTGCGTGAATTGGCGGCGGTGGACGTGCTCAAGGCCTATCGTCAACAGAGCGAACGCCTGCGCGACGAAGAATTGCAAAAGGCCCAGCGCATGCTGGCCAATGGCAGCAGTGCCGAAGAGGTGCTGGTGCAACTGGCTCGCGGGCTCACCAACAAACTGTTGCACGCACCCAGCGTGCAGTTGAAAAAGCTCTCTGCCGAAGGTCGCCTGGATGCGCTGGCGATGGCCCAGGAACTCTTTGCCCTCGGTGAGGGCTCATCGGATAGCTTTTCGGATAAAAAACCGCAATGAAAGCGTCACTGCTCAATAAGCTGGATATCCTCCAGGACCGTTTCGAGGAATTGACCGCCCTGCTGGGCGACGGCGAGGTCATTTCCGATCAGAACAAATTCCGTACTTATTCCAAGGAATACGCGGAAGTTGAACCGATCGTGAGCGCCTATAAAGAACTGCTGAAAGTGCAGGATGACCTCGAAGGTGCCCAGGCACTGCTCAAGGACAGCGACCCGGACATGCGTGAAATGGCCGTGGAAGAAGTCCGCGAGGCCAAGGAACGCCTGGTCACGCTTGAAGCCGACCTGCAACGCATGCTGCTGCCCAAGGATCCTAACGACGGTCGCAACGTGTTCCTCGAAATCCGTGCCGGCACCGGCGGCGACGAGGCGGCGATTTTCTCCGGCGACCTGTTCCGCATGTATTCGCGTTACGCCGAGCGTCGTGGCTGGCGGGTGGAGATCCTCTCGGAAAACGAGGGTGAACACGGCGGCTATAAAGAAGTGATTGCCCGGGTCGAGGGCGACAACGTCTACGGCAAACTCAAATTCGAATCCGGTGCGCACCGTGTGCAGCGGGTTCCAGCGACCGAATCCCAGGGCCGCATCCACACGTCGGCCTGCACCGTGGCGGTATTGCCCGAGCCGGACGAACAGGAAGCCATCGAGATCAACCCGGCCGACCTGCGCATCGATACCTATCGCTCCTCCGGCGCCGGTGGTCAGCACGTCAACAAGACCGATTCGGCGATTCGCATTACGCACTTGCCGTCCGGCATCGTGGTCGAGTGCCAGGAAGAACGTTCGCAGCACAAGAACCGTGCCCGGGCGATGTCCTGGTTGTCGGCCAAGCTGAACGATCAGCAGACCTCCGCTGCGGCCAACGCCATCGCCAGCGAGCGTAAGTTGCTGGTCGGTTCCGGTGATCGCTCCGAGCGCATCCGCACCTACAATTTTGCCCAGGGCCGGGTCACCGACCACCGGGTCAACCTGACCTTGTATTCCCTCGACGAGATCCTCGCCGGCGGCGTCGAGGCGGTGATCGAGCCGTTGCTGGCCGAGTACCAGGCCGATCAACTGGCAGCGATAGGTGAGTAAATGACGATCATTGCCAGTTTGTTGCGCGCCGCCGATTTACCCGACTCGCCGACGGCGCGTCTGGATGCCGAATTGCTGCTGGCGGCGGCGTTGGGCAAGTCCCGCAGCTTCCTCCACACCTGGCCGGAGCGCATCGTGCCGAGCGAAGCGGCGCTGACGTTCGCCGAGTATTTGCAGCGCCGCCGCAGCGGTGAGCCGGTGGCCTATATCCTTGGCCAGCAAGGCTTCTGGAAGCTGGATCTGGAAGTCGCGCCACACACGCTGATCCCGCGCCCGGACACCGAGCTGCTGGTGGAAGCTGCGCTGGAACTGTTGCCAGCCACACCGGCCAAGGTGCTCGACCTCGGCACCGGCAGTGGCGCGATTGCCCTGGCCCTGGCCAGCGAGCGTCCGGCCTGGAGCGTCACGGCCGTGGATCGCGTGCTGGAAGCCGTGGCCCTGGCCGAGCGCAATCGCCAGCGCCTGCACCTGAACAACGCCAAGGTGCTGAGCAGCCATTGGTTCAGCGCCCTGGAAGGTCAGCGTTTTCAACTGATCATCAGCAATCCGCCCTACATTGCAGCGGCCGATCCGCATCTGGTCGAGGGCGATGTGCGCTTCGAACCGGCCAGCGCTCTGGTGGCGGGTGTCGACGGGCTCGACGATCTGCGTCTGATCGTCGCCCAGGCGCCGGATTATCTGGACGCCGGCGGCTGGCTCATGCTCGAACATGGCTATGATCAGGCCGAGGCGGTCCGCGATTTGCTGCTGACCCGAGGGTTTGAAGAAGTCCACAGCCGCACCGATCTGGGCGGTCACCAACGCACCAGTCTGGGGCGCCTGCCGTGCTGAATGATCAGGAGTTGCTGCGCTACAGCCGGCAGATTCTGCTGCAACACATCGATATCGACGGACAGTTGCGGCTCAAGCAAAGTCGCGTATTGATCGTCGGTCTTGGCGGCCTTGGCGCGCCGGTGGCGCTGTATCTGGCGGCCGCCGGCGTTGGCGAGTTGCACCTGGCCGACTTCGATACGGTCGACCTGACCAACCTGCAACGCCAGATCATTCACGACACCGACAGCGTCGGCATGAGCAAGGTCGATTCGGCGCTCAAGCGCCTGACCGCGATCAATCCTGAAATTCAACTGATCGCCCATCGTGCGGCGCTGGACGAAGATTCCCTGGCCGCCGTGGTGGCCGGGGTAGATCTGGTCCTCGATTGCTCTGACAATTTTTCCACCCGTGAAGCGGTCAATGCTGCGTGTGTGGCGGCCGGCAAACCGCTGGTCAGCGGTGCGGCGATTCGCCTCGAAGGGCAACTGTCGGTGTTCGATCCGCGTCGGCCGGAGAGTCCGTGCTACCACTGTTTGTACGGGCACGGCAGCGAAGCCGAACTGACTTGCAGCGAGGCCGGCGTGGTCGGACCGCTGGTGGGGCTGGTCGGCAGTCTGCAAGCCCTCGAAGCGCTGAAGTTGCTGGCCGGATTCGGTGAGCCACTGGTGGGGCGTTTGCTGTTGATCGATGCCTTGGGCACGCGCTTTCGCGAGTTGCGGGTCAAGCGGGATCCGGGTTGCAGCGTCTGTGGGTCGAAACATGCGTGAAGCGCCGATTGGCGTGTTCGACTCCGGTGTCGGCGGGCTCTCGGTACTGGCCGAGATCCAGCGTTTGCTGCCCAATGAGTCTCTGTTATATGTCGCCGACTGCGGGAATGTTCCCTACGGCGAGAAAACCCCGGAATTTATCCGACAGCGTTGCAGCGTGATGGCCGACTTCTTTCGGCAACAGGGCGCCAAGGCCCTGGTGCTGGCGTGCAACACGGCGACGGTGTCCGGTGTTGCCGACTTGCGTCGTGACTATCCCGAATGGCCCATTGTCGGCATGGAGCCGGCCGTCAAACCGGCCGCCGCCGCAACCCGCTCCGGCGTGGTGGGGGTGCTGGCCACCACCGGCACTTTGCAGAGCGCCAAGTTCGCGGCGTTGCTCGACCGCTTTGCCACGGACGTGAAAGTGATCACCCAGCCCTGTCCCGGGCTGGTGGAGCTGATTGAAAACGGTGACCTGCATAGCCCCGAACTGCGTCAACTGCTGACCGGGTATGTCGAGCCGCTGTTGGCCGCCGGCGCGGACACCCTGATTCTCGGCTGCACCCATTACCCCTTCCTCAAGCCGATGCTCCGGCAGATGATCCCCGAGGACATCAGCCTGATCGACACCGGCGCCGCCGTCGCACGCCAGCTTCAGCGGTTGCTGGTCGAAGGCGAGCTGCTCGCCGATGGGCCTGCCCGTGAGGCGCAGTTCTGGACCAGCGCCGATCCGCTTCATTTCAGAAATATCTTGCCGACACTGTGGAATACCTCCGGCATTGTGCGAAGCTTCAACAGGTAGAAGGTTGTCCGGGGGAATACGATGAATTGGGGTGAACTTCTGATAAATCGCTGACTTCAATAGTTTTGCAGGGTTGGGCAACAAAAAAAAACCATACGAAATTGTTCGGAAAAGGAAGTTTCTAGTGAAGCGACTATTCTGCTTGGCCGCGATTGCGGCCGCACTGATGGGGCACACTTTTACCGCTCAGGCGGCAGGTGTGGAGTTCGCGGTAGGTCAGACCAGCGATTCGACCATGACGTATCGACTGGGCATGCAATTCGATTGGGACCAGAGTTGGTGGCAGAGTGACGTCGGCCGCGTAACCGGTTACTGGAGCGGCGCCTACACCTACTGGGAAGGCGACAAGACCTCCAGCACTAACAGCCTGTCGTTCTCCCCGGTATTCGTTTACGAATTTGCCGGCCAGAACGTAAAGCCGTACGTTGAAGCGGGCATTGGCGTGGCGGCGTTCTCCAATACCCGACTCGAAGACAACAACATCGGCAGCGCTTTCCAGTTTGAAGACCGTCTCGGTTTTGGCCTGCGCTTTAATGGCGGCCATGAAGTCGGGATCCGTGCGACGCACTATTCCAACGCCGGGCTCGCCAGTTCCAACGACGGTGTAGAAAGCTACTCGCTGCACTACACGTTGCCGTTGTAAGCACCGACGCTGTTTTAAATGTGGGAGCGGGCTTGCTCGCGAAAGCGGTGGAGCATTCAACACCTTGTTGTCTGACGCGCCGCCTTCGCGAACAAGCCCGCTCCCACATTTGTATTGGGGGACTTCAAGACTAGCGATACGCCGTCGAAATCCCCTGGCGTTCGTCGATGCACTCCGGTGCGCCCATCTCGAACTCCCGGCAGATCAGCGGGCGTTTTTCGTAAATGGTGCACATCATCGTGTTGCGATCCAGCGCGGCACACCAGCCGTCGTCCAGGCGCAGCATCACTTCCCCGCCCCAGTCATCGGTATCGATGAACCGTTCAGGTACACCCGTATCGGTGATCAGCATGACTTCGAGCTGGCAGCAACAGGCTGCGCAGGTCGAACAGGTGACCGCGGGTTCCGCGATTTGCGTGTGGGGGATGGTTTTCATGGCGCGCAGTGTAAGGCAGTCACCGGGCGCTGTGTGAAAGGTCTGACGGACGCTCAAGTATCGAAACGTCCGAGATACCGCTGCCGATAATGACGATTTTCACGGTTGATCCTTGATCGGCGGCTGGCTGCGTACCATGCGCCTGCCGATCTCCAGTTTCACTTGGTCCGGCCGTTTGGAGAGCGGCCAAAGGGTGGCCATGAACGCTGCCGGGAAAGCAATTTCCAGCGGGCGGTCCCTGAGTTTTTCGAAGATGTACCGCGCGGCTTTCTCCACCGGCCAGCTCAAGGGCATGGGGAAGTCGTTTTTCGCTGCCGGCGGCGTTTCGACAAGCCCGGGACTGATCACCGTGAGTTCTATTCCTTCGGGGGCCAGGTCGATGCGCAGGGATTCGAACAGATAACGCAGCCCGGCTTTCGAGGTGCCGTAGGCTTCTGCCCTGGGCAGCGGCAGATAAGTTACCGTACTGGCCATGGCTACCATATGCGGTGCGGTGCCAGCCCGCAGCAAAGGCAGGGCGGCGTCGATGCAATAGCTGCTGGCCAACAGGTTGGTGCGCACCACGTGCTCGACAATCGACGCATCGAACTGTTTGGCGTCCACGTACTCGCAGGTGCCGGCGTTGAGTATCACGGTGTCCAGCGAGCCCCAGTCCTCGGCAATCTGCTCGCCGATTTCGCGCACGGTCTGGCTGTTGGTCAGGTCTCCGGCAACCACCAGCACTTGCCCCGGATAACGTCGCGACAAGTCTTTGAGGGGGGCCACCGAGCGCGAACTGACGGCCAGGTGCGCACCGCTTTTCAGGATTTCTTCAGCCAGGGCGGCACCAATGCCGCTGCTGGCACCCGTCAGCCAGTATCGTCGTGCGAGTGAACGACTCATCCCAATCTCCTTTTCAGCCAGGCAATTAGCCGGCCCAATACGGGTAAATATTCATAAGGCAGAGCCACGGCATCGAAGTAATCCCGGTGGCGGTAACTCATGATCCAACAGCTGCGTATTGCCGTGACGGCAGATTTTTGAACGCCGTCAACGCGCGCGTACGGGAGGTACTCAAGTCGACGATCGGTGAGGGGTAATCCACAACACCGAACAGGCCGCCGAGATTGGCCGGGTTGTGCACTTCCTTTTTGTTCAGCCCGGCCAGTTCCGGCAGCCAGTGCTTGATGAACAGGCCCTCGGGGTCGAATCTTTCCGACTGGCTCAACGGGTTGAAAATCCGGAAGTACGGCACCGAGTCGGTGCCGGTGGAGGAACTCCACTGCCAGCCACCATTGTTCGCCGCCAGGTCGCCATCGATCAGGTGACGCATGAAAAAGCGTTCGCCTTCGCGCCAGTCGATCAGCAGGTTTTTGCTCAGGAACATGGCCACCACCATGCGCAGGCGGTTGTGCATCCAGCCGGTTGCCAGCAGTTGGCGCATGGCGGCATCGATGATCGGCAAGCCGGTGCGTGCCTGTTGCCAGGCGGCAAGTTCGTCGGGGGCGTTGCGCCAGGCCAGCGTTTCGGTTTCCGGGCGAAACGCGCAGTGCCGGGAAACTCGTGGGTAGCCCACCAGGATGTGTTTGTAGAACTCGCGCCACAGCAGTTCGTTGATCCAGGTGACGGCGCCGGTCTTGCCGCTTTCGAATTCGCCCTGATTGCTGTGCAGGGCCGCGTGCAGGCATTGGCGAGCAGAGATCACCCCGGCGGCGAGATAGGCCGAAAGCTGACTGGTGCCGGGCTTCGCCGGGAAATCACGTTCGCTTTGGTAGTGCTCGATCTGCGCATCGCTAAAGCGCTCGAGGCGACGCCGGGCTTCGGCTTCGCCCGCCGGCCACAGGCTGCGCAGGTGGTCACCGGGTGTTGCGAAACCGTCGACACTCGAGGGGATCGCGTCGCTGGCAATGTTCAACGGCGCTTGTTTCTGCGGCGCGCGTACCAGGCTGGGTAGCGAGTGGTGCAGTCGTTCGTAGCAGACTTTGCGGAACTGGCTGAAGACCTGAAAGTAAGTGCCGGACCGGGTCAGCACGCTACCGGGCTTGAACAACAATTGATCGGGATAGCGGTGAACCTCGATGCCTTCGGCCCTAAGCATCCGGGTGACCGCTGCATCGCGACGGGATTCGTGGATGCCGTACTCTTCGTTGAAGTACAGCGCGTCGATCCGCCACTGTCGGCACAGGTTTAGCAACACGGTTGGCGCGTCCTCCCAGCGAGGTGCCTGGCGGATCAGCAGGGGAATGTTCAGTTGACCCAGTTCGCGGCTCAACTCGCGCAGGTTGCGCAGCCAGAAATCCACTTTGCAGGGCGCATCGTCGTGTTCCAGCCATTGTTCCGGGCTCAGCAGATACACCGCCACGCACGGGCCGCAAGCCGCGGCGGCCGAGAGGGCGGTGTTGTCATGTAGACGCAAGTCGCTGCGCAGCCAGATCAATTGCATTTTGGTATCCACGCGATTCATTTAAATCAGCCCGCGCTGAACGAGTGCCTGATGTGCCGACAGCGGATCTTCGGCCAGGTACAAATCAGCGATCTCGGTAGTACTCACGGACAACTCGGCGTGGTGGATGCATACCGTTGGTCCGGCAATCATTTTTGGGCAACTGACGCCTTTGAAAAGTTTCGGCAGTTGCGCCAGGTTCAGGGCCTTGCTGGAGTAAAGCAGAACCCCACGGGGTTGCAGAAGTTCAACCGCCAATGCCAGTTCTCCGACAGGCAGCGGCCAGTCGAAAACCTCCACCGGGCAATCGGCACTGCTGATCAGCCAGGCCGTGAGCCACAGGTGGGGCTCCACGGGCAGGTCCGAGTGGTTGATCAACAGCAGCGGCACAGTGCGCAACTGACGATTGTTATGGTAGATGCGTGCGCCGAATTTGCTGCGCAACCAGGCACAAAAAAACACCCGCTCCATCTGCGCACCGAACTGGCCTTGCCAGCGTTGTTCCAGAGTGGCCAGCAAGGGCATCAGCAATTGCTCGCACAGGGTTCGCGGCGGATACAGCGCCATCGCCTGATTAACGCTGTCATCCAGGGCGCGCTCCTGCAATCCGCTGACCGCGTTCAACATTGTTTGCAGCAAGACGTGCCAATCGTTGTCGACGGGCTCGCTGGAGGCTTGCGGCGAGTCGAGCAACGGCTTGACCTGGCTGACGGCGACGCCACGGTTGAGCCAGGTGAGGATAGTCTGGATGCGTTGTACATGGTCGGCCGAAAACAACCGGTGCCCCTTGGGTGTGCGTTGCGGCACGATCAGGCCATAGCGCCGCTCCCAGGCGCGCAGGGTCACGGCATTGACGCCGGTTTGCCGCGCCACTTCGCGGATCGGCAACCAGCCTTCGTCCAGCGCCTTTTCAAAGTCATCGCCGAGATCTTCGCGGGCGCTGGTGTCGAGTGCTTTTTTCATCAGATGGCATTTCGCAGGCTGGGGTTTTCCGGGTGCGGTTGCAGGTAGACCTGCTTTGCGATGTACGGATCGGGGTGTTGGCGAAAGTGATGTTTGAGCAGCGTCAGCGGCACCACCAGCGGCACGAGGCCCAGGCGGTACTGGCTGATCACATGTTGCACTTCCTGCCTTTCTTCGCGGCTGATGGCCTGTTTCAGGTAGCCACTGAGGTGTTGCAGGACGTTGCTATGAGTGCGGCGGGTGGGGGATTTTTTCAGTGCCGACATCAATTCGCTGAAATAGCGGGGGCCCAGGTCCTTCGGATCGGTATGGCCCATGTTGCCGAGCAGGTGGCCCAGGGCTTTGTACTGCACCGGGTTATGGGCCATCAGCAGGTATTTGTAGCGCGAGTGAAAGTCCGTGAGACCACGCCGGGTCAGGCCCTCTTGGCATAGCTGCTGCCAGGCGCTGATGGCGATTTTCTGTTTGGCGGGAGAGTGGGACATCGGAGCACCTCGAATCTGAACCTGTGCAGACGCTCGAGTCTGTACAAGATAACTTCATGATAGATTCGAAGTTGTACAAGTCAAATGCTGTGTATAAGTTTTGTGGCGGGCTGCTGTCCATGGCGACAGCAGCGATTTGCTCGGGATGGTGCGCTTTACTGCAGGTGTTCATGCAAGCGGCGGGCGGCTTCCTGGCCGCTGAGCCAGGCCCCTTCGACGCGTCCGGACAGGCACCAGTCGCCACAGGCGTACAGCCCCAGGTCGGCATCGGCCAGGGTGCCCCATTCGTGACTGTTGGCGGGGCGGGCATAGAGCCAGCGGTGGGCGAGGCTGAAGCTCGGCGCGGGCATGGAATCGTGCAGCAGTTCGGCAAACGCGCCGTGCAACTGCTCGATCACTGCTTCCTTGGGCAAGTCGATGTGCTGGCGACTCCAGGCGCTGGTGGCGTGCAGCACCCAAGTGTCGAGGATGTTGTCGCGTCCGGGTTTGCTGCGGTTGCGGGCCAGCCAGTCGAGGGGGCTGTCCTGTACGAAGCAGCCTTCCATGGGCGTTTCCAGCGGCGTTTCGAAGGCCAGGGCGATGGCCCAGGTCGGGTCCATTTTCACCCCGGCGGCGGCCCCGGCGAGTTTCGGCGCTGATGCCAGCAGAGCCGTGGCCTGCGGGGCCGGCGTGGCGATGACCACGTGGCTGAACGGTCCGTGGGTGAAGCCTTCGGCGTCCTGCAGGTGCCAGTGTTCTTCACCGCGGTAGACCTCGGTGATCCGGCAAGCGAAATGCACTTCAAGGTCACCGAGCAGGGCGCGGGTGATGGCGCTCATGCGCGGCGTGCCGACCCAGCGGGTCTGCTCGTCCGGCGACAGGTTGAGCTGGCCGCCATGGTAGGTGTACAGCTGCGGTGTCCACTCGGCGACCCAGCCCTTGGCCTGCCAGCGCTGGACTTCGTTGACAAAACGCCGGTCACGGGCGGTGAAATATTGCGCACCCATGTCCAGAGCCCCCGCATCGCTGCGCTTGCTCGACATGCGCCCGCCGCTACCGCGGCTTTTATCGAACAGTTGAACCACATGCCCGAGGTCAGTCAGGGCCTGGGCGGCGGAGAGTCCGGCAATGCCGGTGCCAATGATCGCGATAGGTACAGTCATAGGGGCCTCGTTTACCTTTCTGTACAGACTACGCCGGGGTTCAAACCTGTACAATATTGTTTTTTGGTATAACTTTTAGCGTTCTCGTTCTGACAGCTTGGCCTATTGTTAAACATAGAGCCTGCTCGATACCAAAGATCCCTGCTTATAAAAATAGACTAATGGACAGGGTAAAACGCCACGCGAGGAAGAAGTCATGCACATATTGCTGACCGGCGGTACTGGTTTGATAGGACGTCAGCTCTGCCGGCACTGGTTGGGCCAGGGACATCGCCTGACTGTCTGGAGTCGCAAGCCTGAAAAAGTCGCGAAAATATGTGGTGCACAAGTGCGTGGAGTTGCTCGGCTGGAGGATCTGGGGCAGGAGCCCGTGGATGCGATCATCAATCTTGCCGGAGCGCCGATTGCCGACCGCCCCTGGACGCACAAGCGCAAAGCCTTGTTGTGGAGCAGCCGCATCACGCTCACTGAAACCCTGTTGGCGTGGCTCGAACATCGCGAACAGAAACCACGGATTTTGATTTCGGGTTCGGCTGTCGGCTGGTATGGCGATGGCGGCGAACGCGAGCTGACTGAGAACTCGGCACCGGTCAGCGAAGATTTCGCCAGTCAGTTATGCATCGCTTGGGAGGAGACTGCGCTGCGGGCTGAGGCGTTGGGCATTCGCGTCATCCTCATCCGTACCGGGTTGGTGCTGTCGGCGGAGGGCGGCTTTTTGTCGCGGCTGTTACTGCCGTTCAAACTGGGTCTGGGAGGGCCGATCGGCAACGGCCGGCAGTGGATGCCGTGGATTCACATCGACGATCAAATCGCCCTGATTGATTTTCTTCTGCATCGCAACGAGGTCGGCGGTCCCTATAATGCGTGCGCGCCCAAACCGGTGCGCAACCGCGAGTTTGCCAAGGCGTTGGGCAGCGTGCTGCATCGCCCGGCCTTCATGCCGATGCCGGCCTTTGCATTGAAGGTGGGGCTGGGCGAGTTGTCCTTGCTATTGCTGGGCGGTCAGCGCGCCACTCCGGTGCGTTTGTTACAGGCTGGTTTCACTTTTCAGTTCACGGATTTGCGCGCGGCTCTGGACGATCTGTCCGGTCGCCTTTGAAATAGGACGTTGCATGACCGATCACGCGTTGCTTCTGGTCAACCTGGGTTCACCTGCCTCCACCTCGGTGGCGGATGTGCGCAGTTACCTCAATCAATTTCTGATGGACCCGTACGTGATCGACCTGCCATGGCCAGTTCGACGCCTGCTGGTGTCGCTGATCCTGATCAAGCGTCCCGAGCAGTCGGCCCTTGCGTATGCTTCGATCTGGTGGGACGAGGGTTCGCCGCTGGTAGTGCTCAGCCGTCGTCTGCAACAAGCCATGAGCGGCCAGTGGCAGCATGGCCCGGTCGAGTTGGCAATGCGCTACGGCGAGCCGTCGATCGAATCGACGCTGGTGCGCATGGCTGCGGCGGGGCACAAGCGGATTACGTTGGCGCCGCTTTATCCACAGTTCGCCGACAGCACCACCACCACGGTGATCGAAGAAGCCAAACGCGTTTTACGTGAGAAAAACCTCGATTTGCAGTTGTCGGTGCTGCAACCGTTCTACGATCAACCGGAATACCTCGATGCGCTGGTGGCCACGACCAAGCCCTATCTGGAGCAGGATTTCGATCATTTGCTGATGAGCTTTCACGGCCTGCCGGAACGGCATTTGAAGAAACTCAACCCCGGTCACCGCTTCGAGGGCGGCGGTGACTGCTGCGCCGGGGCGCCGCCGGAGGTGGTCGCTACCTGTTATCGCGGTCAATGCCTGCGTACGGCGGCAGAGGTCGCCAAGCGCCTGGGGCTGCCGGAGGGCAAGTGGTCGGTGTCGTTTCAGTCGCGCCTGGGGCGTGCCAAATGGATCGAACCCTACACCGAAGCGCGCCTCGATGAACTGGCCAAAAGCGGTGTGAAAAAGATTCTGGTGATGTGCCCGGCATTCGTTGCCGATTGCATCGAGACACTGGAAGAGATCGGTGATCGCGGCAAAGAACAATTCCGCGAGGCGGGGGGCGAGGAGTTGGTGCTGGTGCCGTGCCTCAACGCTGACCCGCATTGGGCGCGGGCGTTGAGTGTGTTGTGCGAAAGGGCGCCGTTGGCGCTTTAAAAGCTTCGCGAGCAAGCCCGCTCCCACAGGGAAATGCATTCCAAAACTGTGGGAGCGGGCTTGCTCGCGAAGAGGGTCTTACAGTCAGCGAAAAATCCGAGCCTGCTTAGATCAGCGGCTCATTCGCCTTCTTGTGCTTCCAGCTGTCATTGCCCGGAAGGATCAGGTTCAAACCAATCGCCACCACCGCGCACAGCGCGATGCCCTTGAGGCCGAAATCGTCCGGCCCGGTGCCGGTGCCGATCAGCACGCCGCCGATCCCGAACACCAGGGTCACCGAAACAATCACCAGATTGCGCGCCTCGCCCAGATCGATCTTGTGGCGAATCAGTGTGTTCATCCCCACCGCCGCAATCGAACCGAACAACAGGCAGAGAATCCCGCCCATCACCGGTACCGGAATACTTTGCAGCAGTGCGCCGAACTTGCCGATGAACGCCAGGCTGATGGCGAAGATCGCCGCCCAAGTCATGATTTTCGGGTTGTAGTTCTTGGTCAGCATGACCGCGCCGGTCACTTCGGCGTAGGTGGTGTTGGGCGGGCCGCCGAACAGACCGGCCGCCGTGGTGGCAATGCCATCGCCGAGCAGGGTGCGGTGCAGGCCGGGCTTTTTGAGGTAATCGCGACCGGTCACGCTACCCACGGCAATCACGCCGCCGATGTGTTCGATGGCCGGGGCCAGGGCCACCGGGACGATGAACAGAATTGCCTGCCAGTTGAATTCGGGGGCCGTGAAGTGCGGAATCGCGAACCACGGTGCAGCGGCAATCTTCGCGGTATCGACCACGCCGAAGTAGAACGACATGCCGAAACCAACCAGCACGCCGGAGATGATCGGCACCAGGCGGAAGATGCCCTTGCCGAATACTGCGACGATCAGCGTGGTCAGCAGCGCGGGCATCGAGATCATCATCGCCGTCTGGTAATGAATCAGCTCGCTGCCATCGCCGGCCTTGCCCATGGCCATGTTGGCGGCAATCGGCGCCATGGCCAGGCCAATGGAAATGATCACCGGCCCGATGACCACCGGCGGCAGCAGGCGGTCGATGAAACCGGTGCCTTTAATCTTCACCGCGAGGCCGAGGAAGGTGTAGACGAAACCCGCCGCCATCACGCCGCCCATGGTCGCGGCCAGGCCGAACTGGCCCTTGGCGAGAATGATCGGGGTGATGAAGGCAAAGCTCGATGCCAGGAACACCGGCACCTGACGCCCGGTGACGATCTGGAACAGGATCGTCCCCAGGCCGGCCGTGAACAGCGCCACGTTCGGGTCGAGACCGGTAATCAGCGGCATCAACACCAGGGCGCCGAAGGCCACGAACAGCATCTGTGCACCCGACAGCACCGTGCGCCAGAGCGGATCGTTGAACTCATCCTGCATGGTCACGCGTCCTTCTGCTTGGTGCCGAAGATCTTGTCGCCGGCATCGCCCAGCCCTGGGATGATGTAGCCATGTTCGTTCAATTTTTGATCAATGGAAGCGGTGTAGATGATCACGTCCGGGTGAGCCTTCTCTACGGCGGCGATGCCTTCCGGGGCGGCAACCAGCACCATGGCGCGGATGTCGCGGCAGCCGGCTTTTTTCAGCAGGTCGATGGTGGCAACCATGGAACTGCCGGTGGCGAGCATCGGGTCGATGATCATGGCCAGGCGTTCGTTGATTTCCGGGACCAGTTTTTCCAGGTAGGTGTGGGCCTGCAGGGTTTCTTCATTGCGGGCAACGCCGACGGCGCTGACTTTGGCGCCCGGGATCAGGCTGAGCACGCCTTCGAGCATGCCGATGCCGGCACGCAGGATCGGCACCACGGTGATTTTCTTGCCGGCGATTTTCTCGACCGATACGGTGCCGCACCAGCCTTCGATATCGTAGGCTTCCAGCGGCAGGTCTTTGGTGGCTTCATAGGTCAGCAGGGCGCCGACTTCCTGAGCGAGCTCACGGAAATTCTTCGTGCTGATGTCTGCGCGGCGCATAAGGCCAAGTTTATGACGGATCAGCGGGTGGCGGATCTCATGGATGGGCATGGGGAAAGGCTCCGGCGGCGGGCAAAAAAACCGGCCTAGATTAATCTATCCGAGGGTGTTGTCCTATAGACATACAGTACGTTAGTCCACAAACGCTTGATCTGGCCTCGCTTGATGCGTACCTTTGCCCGCTTTTCCGAATCCGTCACCCCCTGGAGAGCGCCATGTCCGCTGATCTCGAGCATATCCGTCAAATCATGCGAGAGGCTGACTGCCTGTACACCGAAGCTGAAGTCGAGGCGGCCATCGCCCGCGTCGGTGCACAAATCAACGCACAAATGGCCGACAGTAACCCGGTGGTGTTCTGCGTGATGAACGGCGGGCTGATTTTCTCCGGCAAGCTGCTGACCTATCTGCAGTTCCCACTGGAAGCGTCCTACCTGCACGCCACCCGCTATCGCAACGAGACCAGCGGCGGCGACCTGTTCTGGAAAGCCAAGCCGGAAGTTTCCTTCATCGACCGTGATGTGCTGATCATCGACGACATCCTCGACGAAGGTCACACCCTGGGTGCGATCATCGATTTCTGCAAACACGCTGGCGCACGTAAAGTGCACACCGCCGTGCTGATCGACAAAGACCACGACCGCAAGGCCCGTCCTGACCTCAAGGCCGATTTCGTCGGTCTGCCGTGCATCGACCGCTACATCTTCGGTTACGGTATGGACTACAAAGGCTACTGGCGTAACGCCAACGGGATTTTCGCCGTTAAAGGAATGTAATACATGGATACGCCTCGCTTTCTGGATCAGACCTTGTTCGCCGAGCTGGCCGGGAAAGCCGCGGCCAATCCTCGTGGGCGCCAGCATCACAATTTCCATCAGATGGAAGACGCTTGCCATCGCATGGCGGTGGGGTTGCAGCCGTCCACGTATATCCCGCCTCACCGGCATTTGGGCGACAACAAGGCTGAAACCCTGTTGGTCCTCAAGGGCCGGCTGGGCGTGTTGATCTTTGACGAGACCGGTACGGTGCTGAGCAAGACCGTGCTTCAGGCCGGTGGCGACTGTGTTGGCGTGGACCTGCCAACCGGTGTGTTCCACGGTTTGGTGGTGCTGGAGGCCGACAGCCTGATGTTCGAATGCAAGGCCGGTCCTTATCGTCCGGTCGGTGAAGGTGAACTGGCGCATTGGGCGCCGCGCGAAGGCGAGCCCGGTGTTGCCGAGTATCAGGCCTGGATGCGCGCGCAGTTCGACTGATCTTTGCCCCTGTGGGAGCGGGCTTGCTCGCGAATGCGGTGTGTCAGTTGCAGTGATGTTGACTGACACTCCCTCTTCGCGAGCAAGCCCGCTCCCACAGGGGGTTCTGTGGACTTGAACCACTTCCTTCTGCCCCATGCTAGAGTGCTCGGCCCCGATTCCGGAGCCTGTCATGAGCCGTTCCATCCGCTGCTGCGCCGCCCTGTTGCTGACCCTCAGCCTGCCCCTTGCCGCCGCGCCGGCGCCCATGCACAGTCAATTCCTGCCGCCGGACGACCTCACTCTGCGCGATGCTGATCCCGAACAGCAGCAACTGATGCAGGTTACCGATTATTCGGTAGTGGTCGGTGCTCAGCGTCAATCCAATCAACAGCCGATCCCGGTCACGTCGCCGCTGCTGATTCGTCTCAAGGGCAAATCCTTGAACAAGGGCGCCACCATCAGTCAGGTGCTGGTCAATTTCGATGGTGAAAGCAAAAGCCTGAAGAAGCCGGTTTACGACGAGTCGAGCAAGACCCTGACCCTCTATTACCCGCTGGCGCAATACCGGGTGGTGATTGATTTGTTGCGCAACGACACGGTGTATTGCCAGTTTCTCAGCTACGCCAATGGCCATGTCTGGGCCGATCTGCACACCGGCAGCACTCGTCCGCGTTGAGCCCTGTGCCTGCGCGGGGGTAAACTGCCCGCCCCGTGTAATGTCTGCGAGCTGGAGTCGGCAATGCGTAAAGATAAAAAACAAGTGATTGGTGACGAGATCGGCGACGAGCAGATCAAGTTGTTCCTCGATTTCGAACCGGTCGACGCAACTTCTCCGTCCCTGCACAAACTGGTCAAGGCCTACCGTGGCCTGCGTATCGACGATTTCGAGCGTTTCCTGACGTTTTTCGTCGAAGCGGGTTACGACGTGAATGGCAAGGATGAGCACGGCAATGACTTCGTTGCCCTGATCAAGGATCAGCGCAACGCGCCGGATTACATCGAGCTGATCGAAAAGGTTCGCGGTTAAGATCGTTTTCCGGTCATAAAAAACGCCCCGCCTCTGTAGGAGCCGGCTTGCTGGCGAAGAACGCGCTTCGGTGTATCTGAAGCGACGCTTTCGCTGGCAAGCCAGCTCCTACAGAGGCGGGGCGTTTTTTCATGGGGCCGAATCAAGCGTAGCTTTCGGTCTCGCTGCTGGCTTCAACCAGTTCCAGGGCAACGTTGTTCTGCGTGTTGATCTTGCGATACAACGCAGCGTCGGTTTCCAGAACCTTTTCACGGGCCGGGAAGATTTCGGCCAGTTTGGTAGCCCATTCGCCTTTGGCTTTGCCCGGGAAGCATTTCTCGATCAGTTCCAGCATGATCGAAACGGTCACCGAGGCACCAGGCGAAGCGCCGAGCAGTGCCGCCAGGGAACCGTCCTTGGCCGCGACCAGTTCGGTACCGAATTGCAGGATGCCGCCTTTTTTCGGGTCTTTCTTGATGATCTGCACCCGTTGGCCGGCCACTTCCAGGCGCCAGTCTTCGGCTTTCGCCTCAGGGTAGAAGCGACGCAGGGAGTCCAGGCGCTGCTCCATCGACTGCATCACTTCGCTGACCAGGTACTTGGTCAGGTCCATGTTGTTTTTCGCCACCGCCAGCATCGGGCCGATGTTGCCGGCACGAACCGACATCGGCAGGTCCATGAAGGAACCGTGCTTGAGGAACTTGGTGGTGAAGCCGGCGTAAGGTCCGAACAGCAGGGACTTCTTGCCATCGACCACGCGGGTGTCCAGGTGCGGCACGGACATTGGCGGCGAACCTACGGCTGCCTGGCTGTACACCTTGGCCTGGTGGTGCTTGACCACTTCCGGGTTGTCGCAGCGCAGCCACTGGCCGCTGATCGGGAAGCCGCCGAAGCCTTTGCTTTCTTCGATGCCCGAGGCCTGCAATAGCGGCAGTGCCGCGCCGCCTGCGCCGAGGAAGACGAATTTGGCGTCGACTTCACGGGTGTTGCCGCTGTTGACGTCCTTGATGCTGACGGTCCAGCCACCGTTGCTGCGCTTGAGGCCGGTCACGCGCTTGCAGTACTTGACCTGGGCATCGGGTGCGCTGGTCAGGTGCTTGAGCAACTGGTTGGTCAGGGCGCCGAAGTTGACGTCGGTGCCATTGATCACGCGGGTCGCGGCGAGGGTTTCGCCAGGATCGCGGCCAGGCATCATCAGCGGCATCCACTCGGCCATTTTGGCCTTGTCTTCGGTGTATTCCATGTCGGCGAAGGCATGGTGCTTGCTCAGCACCTTGAAGCGTTCCTTGAGGAAGGACACGCCGCTGTCGCCCTGCACGAAACTCAGGTGTGGCACCGGACTGATAAACGATTTGCACGAGCCGAATGTGCCTTTTTTGGTCAGGTACGACCAAAACTGCTTCGACACCTCGAACTGGGTGTTGATGTGCACGGCTTTCTTGATGTCGACGGCGCCATCGGCTGCCTGCGGCGTGTAGTTGAGCTCACACAGCCCGGCGTGACCGGTACCGGCGTTGTTCCACGGGTTGGAACTCTCCGCGGCACCGGAATCCATCAGCTCGACGACTTCCAGCTTGATCGCGGGGTCGAGCTCTTTGAGCAGTACCGCAAGGGTGGCACTCATGATGCCGGCCCCAACCAGTACTACGTCGACTGCTTCGTTATGCGCCATTTAACGCGTCTCCAAAATCTGCAGCACCAAATTGTCGGCATGGCTGCCAGGCGTTCCGGGGCGTGTCAGTGTTGCCCCAGGTACCCATGGCAGGATCGCCATGTCCGAATCTTCGCAATTTATCGCAACTTCGACGGACGCTACCTGCCGGGCCTATGAGCCATATGAACTCATTTCAGCGCGCGGGAGGCAATTCGACTTATGGTCGATACATCCGTTTGTGCAACCAAATCCGTAGCGGACAGGCTTCAGGCTCCGGTGTTCGAGGAATACTCGGTCCTGTGTCGTTGGGCTGTTGTAGACGCTAATGGTGCATGTTCAGACGCAAAACTATTCATTTGCTCGCCACACTCTTGTGAAGTTGTGAAAACCCGTTTTTTTCACGCTCTTTTGAAGACGTGAACCTCAAAAAGGGCTGTCCCAGCCTGGCACCGTGCCCGGATGGATTGCCGCCATGGGATACAGGGCAGGCAAAACGGGCAAACAGCTCAGTGACCGAGCGTAATGACAGCTCTGCAGATTCGCGAAAAGTGGAGGTTTTGCTCAACAAAACAGCAAGCGCGCCAGCTTCACTCGATCTGTGTGGGCGGCTCTCTGTGGGCGGTGCGGGGTGTCAATACAAGCGCATTGACGATGCTGCGAGGCCCGATCAGGAGACGTCCTTATAATCGGGGGGAGATTGTATCTAAGAAACGCAGGGAAATGGTCGTGTTTAATGACTTTTATTAGGTGTTTGGTCAGGTCGTCATCAGTTGTTGTGCACGCGAGCGTGGTTGATGCTGTTGCGAAACGACGCGGGCGTCGGCAGGCAGCGGCTGATTCAGCCAGTTCAGGCGGATCTCTTCGATTTCAACCCAGCCATCGCCCATGGGCTGGAGGCTGCACTGTTTGAAGGCCTGGCAGTGGCCGTTGCGGTCGAGCAGGGCGAAGCAGCGATGCAGCGGGCGAGGCGCGAACAGAGAGATCAGATGGCGCATGGTGGAGTACCTTGTTGGTTTTCTGGAGAAAACGATAGTCGCAAGCCATTACGTGCAAGTGTATGGGCGGTGACAACTGTGTGACAAGAACTGCCTTTCCAAAGGGTTGTCAGAGATTTCATCAAACACTGTGAGGTGCTGGTTCCCTACAGTGGCGCACCGCTATACTGCGGGCCTGTTTGTGCCTGATTCTGGAGAGAAGAGCATGTTGCAACGCCTGTTGTTCGGTTTGATCACTGTGACCAGTTTGACCCTGGTTGGCTGCGCCCACAGCCCGCAACAACTGAGCCCGGAACCCAAGCTGACCGCCCAGTTGGCCCCGGTCGGCCATGGCCAGCCGGTCGTGGTGCGTGTCGTGGACGGTCGTCCGTCGCCGACACTGGGTACCCGTGGTGGTCTGTATCCGGAGACCAGCGCGATTACCGTGCAGGGCGCGCAGATTCTGCCGAAGCTGCAGGCCCAGGCTGAAGCCGCCGTGCGCCTGTTGGGCTTCACCCCGACGAACAATGCCATGAATGCACCGCAACTGACCGTGACCCTTACAGAATTGAAGTACCAGTCGCCCAAGGAAGGCCTGTACGTGACCGAAGCCACCATCGGCGCGACGTTCCGCTCGGACGTACAGAACGCCAACCGTCGCTACAGCGGCCGTTATGGTTCGTCCCTGGACCAGCGCTTCGGTATGGCGCCGAACCAGGAAACCAACACCAAACTGGTCAGCGATGTGCTCAGTGATGCATTGACCCGCCTGTTCAAGGACCCGACCGTGGGTCAGATTCTCGGCGAATAAACCTCGCTGGATGTGAAAAAGCCCGGTGCCAGCAATGGCCCCGGGCTTTTTCATGCGTAACCGCACCTGTAGGAGCTGGCTTGCCAGCGAAGGCGGACTGTCAGTCGACGTTTATATTGAATGGTCAGACGCTTTCGCTGGCAAGCCAGCTCCTACAAGGGGCGTGGTGTCAGGCTGCTTCTGAGTAAAAATCCAGCACACTCACACCGGTCAGCAAATCCGTTTCCGGCAAATCCGCATGCTGATGCCCGCCCAAGGCGCAATACACCAGCCAATGGCGGTCTTGAACGTTGAAGGCGAGGCTGCCGACGAGGGTTTGTTGTTCTTCGCTGGGGGTGATGAGGTAAAGACGATCCTGGTTTTCGGCGTGGAGCATGACGTGGTCCGTGTCGGTTTCGAGGCGCGCATGGTCGCCGATGCAGATGACGAAGCCGTGACTCAGGACAGCCATTGATCAATTGCTTCGTTATTTGTCGGAAACAGAGGGCAGGCGTTAAGGCTTTCGGTAGAATTCGCGCCGCGGTCGCCGGTTCGGCACCAGCCACACCTGTTTTGCCTGAGGTTTGTGATGTCGCTGCAATTGATGACGCTGTTTACCGCCCATCCCGCCAAATTGGTCAATCTGCTGGCCTTGCTCTTTGTCTTCCCGGGCGGCTGGTTGCTGCACTCCACCCGTCGACGCGAACGGCGCGCGATGGCCAGTTTGCAAGCGCAGCGCCAGAGTCGCCCCAATGTAGAGCCCACGCTGGATTGGGCGACCTTGCGCATGAACCGGTTTTTTTACATCTTCGGCTTTGCCTGCATGGGCATGGCATTGCTGGTGTCGTGGATCAGCACGCAGGTCTAAAGACTTGACGCAGCACCTGTGGCGAGGGAGCTTGCTCCCGCTCGACTGCGCAGCAGTCGTAAAAACAGTGCACGCGGTTTGCCTGGCACAACAGTGCTTGCAGGTTTGGGGCCGCTGCGCAGCCCAGCGGGAGCAAGCTCCCTCGCCACAGGTGTTGTGGTGAACCGATACAAAAGCGGCGCCTCAAGGGCGCCGTTTTTGCATCTGATTGAAATCGCTTACAGCGGTAAGCCAGCCTTCACCCGGTACTGATTACGCACCGGCGTTGCATATTGCAGCACCAGGAATGGACGATGCTCTTCAGGACAGGCGTCCAGGCGGCGTTGCCATTCTTCCTGGGCCTTGGACAGTTCTTCGGCCGGGAACACCTCGGCAGCCTTCGGCACCTGTAACTGCGGATCAGCATCTTTCCATTGCGCGTAAGCCAGGTAGTGCACCGGGAACAAGCGGTATCCGCTGAGGATTTGCTTGTCCATCTCGACCGCCAATTGCTTGGTGTCTTCGAACAGTTCGGTGATCGGCGCGGCAAAGTTCACGTGCACCCGGCCCTTGTAGCCGGTGATGCCCTTGGCGATGCTCACGTCATCCTCGCCCGGCACCTTGGTGTAGCTGCCGGTGGTGGCGCGGATGTAGAGTTCGCGGGCCTTGGCCTGATCACACGGGTCGTATTCGTAGCTGATCGACACCGGTGTCAGGTTCAGCGACTGAATGACCTCGCCGAACGGCTCGTCCTTGCGGCTCATGTGGAACATCTTGAGGATCGCCGATTCGGTACGGTCGTCACCGTCCTTGGCGCGGCCCTCGGCCTGGGCAATCCAGATCGAGGCGCAATCGTTGCGGATTGAGTGATTGATGTACGCCGACAGCAACTGGTACGCGGCCATTTTCTCCCGGCGACCGCTGATCGAACGGTGCACGATGAAGCTCTTGTTCAGGCGCATCAGGTCGCTGACGAAGGGCTTTTGCAACAGGTTGTCGCCAATCGCGATGCGCGGAGTCGGCAGGCCGGCGTGGTACACGGCGTAGTTGACGAAGGCCGGGTCCATCACGATGTCGCGGTGGTTGGCGATGAACAGGTAGGCACTGCCGGACTTGAATTGCTCCACACCGGTATAGGTAACTCCGTCGGTGGCGCGCTCAATGGTATGGTCGACGTAATGCTCGACTTTGTCCTGCAGCGTGGCCACGGAGGTCACGCCGGCAAACTCACGGCGCAGCCGATGGGCTATAAAAGGTTTGAGTGCCCAACCTAAAGCGCCGGCAAAACGCGGAAAGCTGAAGTGGGTGAGGATATCTAGAAACGCCTTGTCGCCGAGCAGTCGTGCCAGCACTGCCGGGACTTCACTGTCGTCGTAAGGTCGGATGGCATCGAATTCGCCCATCATGCTCTCTTGTTAGAAACGGCTAGGGTAAGTAAAGGTTTTGATCGAAAACCGGCGGGGCACGGTCTGAAAAAGTAGCCAGACAAAAATAGCCCTGCAAATAGACCGGCGATTATACGCACAAGTCACTTGGGAGACCGCGATGCTGGAAACTGCGCAGTATGAATGTCCGTATTGTGGTGAGGAGGTTGAGACTACTCTGGATTTGTCCGGTGGCGATCAGACCTATATTGAAGACTGTCAGGTGTGCTGCAAGCCAATAACCTTTGTTTTGCAGGTTCACGGTGAGGAATGGCATCTCGAGGTTTTCAGTGAAAACGATTGAGGGCGCATATGCAGCGAATCTACGATCCGGAAAACCTGATGGAAGGCGAGTTGCTGCAAGGCATGCTCGCCAGCGAGGGTATCGAGGCGCATCTGGTGGGCCGTGATTTGCTCGGTGGCAGTGGCGAGTTGCCGATCTATGGCCTGCTCGGGCTGTCGGTCGATAACGACCAGGCCGAATACGCCCGCGAGCTGATCACCGCGTACAATGCCGCGCTGCCGCTGTCCGGCGATGAACCGGAGAGCTTTCCCGGCACGCTGGTCTGTTAGGCTGGCGTTCGTTTGATCAAGAGCCGTGTTGCCCCATGTGTGGACGTTATGCCCTGTTTCGCTGGAATCCCGCCTTCGCGGCGCTGCCCGGTTTTCCCGCCGACCAGCAGGCGCAGTGGAACATTTCCCCCAATGATTCGGTGTTGATGCTGCGGGCCGGGCCTGATGGCCAGCGCACGCTGGCCCGCGCCCGCTGGGGCCTGACGCCACCCTGGCTGACCGATCTGTCTCGCACCCCGGCCCATGCCCGCGCCGAAACCGTTGCCGAACAACCGATGTTTCGCGAAGCCCTGCGCTTGCGGCGTTGCCTGTTGCCGGCCAACGGTTTCTACGAATGGCGCGGAACGACGCGCAAGCGCCCGTACTGGCTGACACCGGGGGAGGGCTCGTCATTGTTTTTTGCGGCGATCTGGGAGGCGTATCCGGTCCAGGAGCAGGTTTGGCTGAGTACCGCCGTGATTACCCAACCGGCGGCGAGCCAGCGGCGGCCGTTGATTCTTGATGAGGCGGGGCAGGCCGCGTGGCTGGACCCCGAGACGCCGCTGCATGCTTTGCAAGCATTGCTGGCCAGTGAACCTGCCGCGTTGCGCGAACGGGTGCTGGCCAACATGGTGAATGATCCGAAGCTCAATGGGCCGGAGTGTCTGACGCCGGGTTGATGTGTCGGGTGTGCTGAGGCCTTCGCTGGCAAGCCAGCTCCTACAGGGGATTTGTTTACACCGCAGATCCCTTGTAGGAGCTGGCTTGCCAGCGATGGGGCCTTTGAATCAGACCCTGAACTGATTGATCAACCGCCGCTGCTGCTCGGCCAGTTTGGTCAAGTTCGCACTCGCCGCGCTCGACTCATCCGCACCGCCCGCCACTTCATTGGCCACCTGGCCGATGTTGATCACGTTGCGGTTGATGTCGTCCGCCACCGCACTTTGCTCCTCGGCCGCGCTGGCAATCTGGGTGTTCATGTCGTTGATCACCGACACCGCCTGAGTAATGGTTTCCAGCGCTTCGGCGGCCTTGGAGGCGTGCAGTACGCTTTCGTCCGTGCGGTTCTGGCTGTCTTCCATGACTCGCACCACGTCCCGCGTGCCTTGCTGCAATTGCTGGATCATGGTCTGGATTTCTTCAGTGGCCTTTTGCGTTTTCTGCGCCAGGTTACGCACCTCGTCGGCCACCACGGCAAAACCACGGCCCTGCTCGCCGGCACGGGCGGCTTCAATGGCCGCGTTCAGGGCCAGCAGGTTGGTCTGCTCGGCGATCCCGCGAATGGCGGTGAGGATGGCGTTGATGTTTTCGCTGTCCTTGGCCAGGGTTTGCACCACGCCGACGGCCTTGCCGATCTCCACGGCGAGAGCGCCAATCGAATTCGAGGTGTCGCGCACGATCTGCATGCCCTGGCTCGCGGCCTGATCGGCGTGGCTGGCGGCCTGTGCGGCCTGGGTTGCGTTGCGCGCCACGTCCTGGGCAGTGGCAGTCATTTCCTGCACGGCGGTGGCCACTTGATCGATCTCGGCCATTTGTTTGTGTACGCCGGTGTTGGTGCGGATGGCGATGTCGGCGGTGTGTTCCGACGAATCACTGACGCTCTGCACCGACGTCACCACTTGGGTGATCATCGCCTGCAACTTGGCCAGGAAAGTGTTGAAGCCTTTGGCGATCGAACCCAGTTCATCGGCGCGGTCGCTGGTCAGGCGCCGGGTCAGGTCACCTTCGCCCTGGGCGATATCGTCGAGCATGGCCACCATCTGCTTGAGCGGACGGGCGATGCCGTGGCCCACCAGCCAGATCACCAGCAAACCGATACCGGCAATCACCAGACCGACCATCGCCATGCCGAAGGTGTCGGATTTGCGCTGTGCATTCAGGTCGGCCTGCAGTTTTTGCAGGTCGGCCATGACCGCATTCAGTGGCAATTGCAGCATCAGGGTCCAGCGGGCTTCGGTCTGGCCGATGCCGAACGGCAGGTACAACTCGATCCGGCCCTGGGCCTTGTCGACGGTGTAGGTGACTTCGCCGCGCTTGAGGTTGGCCATGTTGGCAATCTGCTTGCTGTCGAGGATGTCGCTGACCTTCTCGCCGAATTTGCTCGGGTCCTTGGTGTAGGCAACGATCCGGCCATTGCCACCGATCAGGGCCATTTCACCTGCGCCGCTGTAGAGCTTCTGGTTGGCGCCCAGGAGCATTTCCTGAATGAAGTTGACCGACAGGTCGGCGCCGACGATGCCCTGGAAGGCGCCGTTGAGCATGATCGGTTCAATAAAGGAGGCGAGCATGACGATTTTGTCGCCGACCTTGTAGGGCGCCGGATCGATCACGCAGGATTTTTTGGTTTCTTTCGAGCACAGGTAGTACTCGCTGGCGCGCACGCCGGTGGACAGGACTTTCTGGTCGTCGACGTCCACCAGTTTGTCCAGGCCCAGGGTGCCGTCTTCGTTGCGGAACCACCAGGGCAGGAAGCGCCCGTTGCTGGCGTCGATGCCGGCCACCGGGGTGCCGACGTAGGCCGCATCGTTGTGATCCAGTGCGTCTTTTTCCCAACCGATGTAGGTGCCGAGGATCTTCGGGTTCTTGACCACGTTTTCCTTGATCAGACCGATCAATTGCTCGCGGCTCAGGCTCAGCGCAGGCTCGCCATCGGCACCCGGTGTGCCGATCAAGGCATTGACCCGCACCAGTGCGCCGGCTATCAGCAGCGGTGCTTCGAGTTCGCGCTGGATCTGGCTGACCTGGGTTTGCGCCAGGGACGTCAGGCGTTGTTCGATGACTTGCTCGAATTGTGCCTGGGTCCGTTCCTGGACCATGTCTTGCGTCCGGGCGCCGGAAAACAGTGCGTACACCACCAGCGCTGCCACGACACTAAGGACAATGGCGCCGGCAAGGGCCGCCACGGAAAACTGGATCGACTTGAATTTCATGGGGGCTCCGCACGCGAAAGGACGTCTGCCCAGGTGTATCGGCAGGGTGTCGGGCGGGCATGAGTGCGGGCCGCTGAAATGATTGTTTTTGCGCGCCGGATGTCGCAAATGAATCAATGTGCGGCGTGATGGGCTGTGGGTTGTCGTCGTATGTGAATTTTTTCTACAGCGATGAGAGCTTTGTCCGAATTGTGCGTCTTACGTTCATTGTATCTGGCGTCTATACATTTCCACGCCTAGGATACGCGGCATGTTTTCAGGGGTTTTTTTGATGAACAAGATTTTGGTTGCCAGTGCACTGAGCGCAGCGCTGCTGCTCACCGGTTGTCAGTCGGTCAACACCACCAGTGGTGGCGCTGTAGGCGTTGAGCGCAAGCAGTACATGTTCAGCATGTTGTCCTCGCAAGAGGTCGACCAGATGTACGCCCAGTCCTATCAGAAGACAGTGGGTGAGGCGTCCAGCAAAGGTGTGCTGGACAAGACCAGCAATGAAGCCAGGCGGGTTCAGGTGATTGCCGACCGGCTGATTGCCCAGGCACCGACGTTTCGTCCGGATGCGGCCCAGTGGAAGTGGGAAGTCAACCTGATCAAGAGCGATGAACTCAACGCCAACTGCGGCCCTGGCGGCAAGATCATCTTTTACACCGGGCTGATCGACACCCTGCAACTGACCGACGATGAAATCGCCGCGATCATGGGCCATGAAATCGCCCACGCCTTGCGCGAGCATGGTCGTGAAGCGATGTCCAAGGCTTACGGCATCGAAATGGCCAAGCAGGGCGCCGGTGCCTTGTTGGGATTGGGGCAGGACACCATGGCCCTGGCCGATACCGTGGCCAACTACGGCATGACCTTGCCCAACAGCCGCGCCAATGAAAACGAGGCGGACCTGATCGGCCTGGAACTGGCCGCCCGCGCCGGCTACAACCCGAATGCCGCAATCACCCTGTGGAACAAGATGAGCAAGGTTTCGGAAGGTGCGCCACCGGAGTTCATGAGCACTCACCCGGCATCGGCGAGTCGTATTGAGGCGTTGAAGGCGGCGATTCCGAAGGTCATGCCTTTGTACGAGCGGGCCAAGAAGTCCTGATCGTCATGCGGTGAGACTGCTGGCCTCTTCGCGAGCAAGCCCGCTCCCACACTGGTTTTGAATTGATCACAGATTTTGTGTTCGCTGAACATCCAATGTGGGAGCGGGCTTGCTCGCGAAGAACGATAACGCGGTCTACTGCGTTACCTCGTCAAACCCACCCGCTGCTCTGCATCGCCTTGTACACCGCGACAATCGCCAGGATGAAGAACGCCGACGCCGCCAGTCGACGGATCAGGGTCAATGGCAATTTGTCTGCGGCAAAATTACCGGCCAATACCACGGGCACGTTGGCAATCAGCATGCCGAGGGTGGTACCGATGATCACCAGCCACAACTCCGGATATTGCGCGGCCAGCATCACGGTCGCGATCTGCGTCTTGTCGCCGATTTCTGCCAGGAAGAACGCGATCAGCGTGGTCAGGAACGGCCCGAACTTGCGGGCGGTGCTGGCTTCGTCGTCATCCATCTTGTCCGGCACCAGGGTCCACAGTGCGGTCGCGGCGAAGCTCGCGGCGAGGATCCAGTGCAGCATCGTATCCGAGAAGAAACTGCCGACCCAGGCACCGACTGCGCCGGCGGCCGCGTGGTTGGCCAGGGTCGCGGCGACGATACCGGCGATGATCGGCCAGGGCTTGCGGAAACGGGCAGCGAGAATGAGCGCGAGCAGTTGCGTCTTGTCGCCGATTTCGGCCAAGGCAACGATTGCGGTAGGTACGAGTAGTGAATCCAGCATCAGGGGTTTTCCTAAGGGGCGGGTCGACACGGCTATGACACGTACAGCCTTCCCGCCCCGGGTAAGGTGTGCGTGTCATAGGTCTTGTCAAACCCTGCTATCCAACTGATGTGGATGCTTGGGTCGCATGCGCCATGGTCTGAGGACCAAGTATGTTGACGCATGCCGGACGAGCGTGGCGCTCGTGGGAGACTACTCCCCTAGGACGGAGCGGATTCTGCCTAGGCAAAATCCTTTCGGCAAGCCTTCTTTTTCAAAGAGGTTTTATCCGCGTTTGGCCCGGTAGATTCTGAAACCCTGTCCCTCGGCTTTGATCGCACACACGCCAAGGTGCTCTTCGATCAGCGGTTGATACTTCAGGAAACTATTCGCTACCAAGCGAAGTTCACCCCCGTTTTTCAGATGTTTCGCTGCTTTTCGCAGCAAGTTCTCTGTTGCGAAGTAATCGGTGTGCACGCCGACATGGAACGGCGGATTGCTCAAAATGGCACTCAAGCCCATCGGGGCGGCATCGATTCCGTCACCGGTTATCACCTCGGCTTCCAGACCATTGGCCGCCAGGGTCAGGCGACTGCTGGCAGCGGCAAAGGCGTCCACATCCAGCATCGTGACCTGATTGTGCGGGTAGCGACGTTTCACCGCCGCGCCCAAAACCCCGGCGCCGCAACCGAAATCGAGCAAGTGACCGCTGGGCAGTTTGTCCAGGTGTTCCAGCAGCAGCGCGCTGCCGCGATCCAGGCGACCATGGCTGAACACCCCCGGCAGGCTGATCACCTTCAGCGGGCCTTCGGCCAGCGGCAGTTCGTAGGTCTGCGCCAGGCTTTCCAGCGGTTTGGCCTGCGGTGCATTGGCCACGGTGACCAGCCAGAGCTGGCAGTGGCGCGCGCTGTCGAGTTTGCGTGGCTTGCCGAATGGGTTGAGTTGTTTGGCGGCACCTTCGATGCCGCTTTTTTTCTCGCCGACCAGGTACAGCTTGCGACCGGCCAGCCGCGAGGCGAGGGCGTTGAGAATGTAATCGGTCAGGTCCTTGGCCTTGGGCAGAAAGACCACGGCGGTATCGAATTCACGCTCCGGCGCGTTCACGCCAAAATGGCTGCGCTCGGCGAAGCGGGCGTCCAGCGCGGCCTGATCGCCGGCGTGCCAGCACCAGCCATGAGCCTCGGGCAGACGGCCCAGCAAGTCGTCGGCGGGTAAACCGGCCAACAGCACCGAACCCTGGAATAACTCGGCCTGACGAAGCAGTACTTCACTGCGCGGATCCATAACTGCTCCCGTGGAAAAAAGTGCCGCAGTTTATCAACTGACGACTCGCAGCGCCTTACCGCTGAAGTATCCCAGTGCGTTTTCGGTCACTTGACCGACGATCCGCTGGCGCGCTTCACGGCTGCCCCAAGCGTTGTGCGGGGTGACGATCAGGCGCGGAATATCGTGGGCCAGCAGCGGATTGCCGTTGATGGGCGGTTCGACGCTCAGCACATCAGTGGCAGCGCCGCCCAAATGCCCGTTGCGCAAGGCGTCCGCCAGCGCCTGTTCGTCGATCAGGCCTCCACGGGCGGTGTTGACCACGAACGCTTCGGGTTTCATCGAGGCCAGTTCGCGGGCGCCGATGAAGTGGCGGGTGTGTTCGTTGAGCGGGCAGTGCAGGGTCAGGGCATCGACTCGGGGCAGCAGTTCATCCAGTGGCAGACGGTCCGGCCGGGCGGGGCGTCCGGGAATTTGTCCCAGCAGAACGCGCATGCCAAAGGCTTCAGCCAGCCGTGCGACTGCGCCGCCCAATTCGCCATGACCCAGCAGGCCAAGAGTTTTGCCTTCGAGTTCGACGATCGGGTAATCCAGCAAACAGAACTGTTTGGCCTGTTGCCATCGGCCTTCGCCGACGGCTTTTTGATAATCGGCCAGGCGCGTGGCCAGGTTGAGCAGCAACATGATCGTGTGCTGCGCCACCGATGGCGTGCCGTAACCCTGGCAGTTGCACACGGTAATCCCGTGGGCGCGGGCGGCGGCGAGGTCGACGTTGTTGGTGCCGGTGGCGGTGATCAGGATCAACTTCAGGTCGGGACTGGCGGCCATGGCGGCGGCGTCGATCAGGATCTTGTTACTGATGGCGACGGTGGCGCCCTTGAGGTGTTCGATGACTTGATCGGGCAAGGTCTGGGCGAACAGCTGCAAATCGCTGAAACAACTGCGCAGCGGGTTGAGGTCAAGGTCGCCGAGGTCCAGGGACGGGTGGTCGAGGAAAACGGCGCGGCGAGTGTTCGTCATCAACTGTACCTTTTGTGCAATGAACTGAAGGCGTAATCTGCCGAGCCTACCAGATGAAATAAATAGATACGCAAAGCCTCGGTTATACCAAACCCGTGGCGAGGGAGCTTGCTCCCGCTGGGCTGCGGAGCGGCCCCAACCCAGGCAACCCGAGTTGTTCAACCATTACGTATTATCCGGTTTTGCGACTGCTACGCAGCCGAGCGGGAGCAAGCTCCCTCGCCACAGAAACTGAGTTCGCGTCAGAATTTTTATTGATCAATCTGCCCCAGAGGAGCCCCCATGTACTGGACAGAGTTCTTGACCGTTGCCCTGATTCACCTGCTGGCCGTGGCCAGCCCCGGCCCGGACTTCGCCGTCGTGGTGCGTGAGAGTGTTACCCACGGTCGCCGCGCAGGCACCTGGACCGCGCTGGGTGTGGGTACAGCGATTTTCCTGCACGTGGGTTATTCCCTGCTGGGGATCGGCCTGATCGTGTCCCAGTCGATTGTGCTGTTCAATGCCTTGAAATGGGCCGCCGCTGCTTACCTGCTGTACATCGGTTACAAGGCGCTGCGCGCGCAACCGGCCAAGCCTGTGGCGGACGATCTGC
The DNA here is from genome assembly GCF_059422645.1 of Pseudomonas sp. GW821-FHT01C01. Classification (NCBI taxonomy): domain Bacteria; kingdom Pseudomonadati; phylum Pseudomonadota; class Gammaproteobacteria; order Pseudomonadales; family Pseudomonadaceae; genus Pseudomonas; species Pseudomonas sp. GW821-FHT01C01. The sequence goes on from NZ_JBWKXF010000010.1 coordinate 75,080, forward strand.
ACAAGGAAGCCGGCGAGCGCACGGCCCGTGGTGCCTTCACCTCAGGTTTCGTCACCAATGGTCTCAACCCGAAAGCCACGCTGTTTTTCCTCTCGCTGTTCACCGTGGTCATCAACCCGCACACGCCACTGGCCGTGCAGGCCGGTTACGGGGTTTACCTGGCAGCGGCGACAGCGGTCTGGTTCTGTCTGGTGGCGATGTTGTTCAGCCAGCAGCGCGTACGCGCCGGTTTCGCTCGCATGGGCCACTGGTTCGACCGGACCATGGGCGCGGTGCTGATTGCAATTGGCGTAAAGCTGGCTTTTACCGAGATGCATTGATCAGATACTTATTGCTGTAGGAGCGAGCTTGCTCGCGATGCTCGTCAACGATAACACTTGATATCTGACCCCGCGGTAATCCCGGGGTCATCGCGAGCAAGCTCGCTCCTACAGATGATCAAACCTCACGAATGATGGCGTAACGCTAGCATCTACGGGGCTCTGCAAATCATTCCTTTGGCTGATTTGGCTGGCGTTCAAGGGCACTACAGTGCGTACTTTCAGTCACGACCGTGCAGTCAGATTAAAGGGATTCTTATGTTGCAGACTCGCGTTATTCCCCCGGCCGAAGGCGCTTACCAGTACCCGCTGTTGATCAAACGGCTGCTGATGTCCGGTACCCGTTATGAGAAAACCCGCGAGATCATCTACCGCGACAAGTTGCGCTACAGCTACCCGACCCTGATCGAACGGGTGGCCCGCCTGGCCAATGTGCTGACGGCGGCCGGGGTCAAGCCCGGGGATGCCGTGGGTGTGATGGACTGGGACAGCCATCGTTACCTGGAATGCATGTTCGCCATCCCGATGATTGGCGCGGTGATCCACACTATCAACGTGCGGCTGTCGCCGGAGCAGATCCTCTACACCATGAACCACGCCGAGGACCGCTTTGTGCTGGTCAACAGCGAATTTGTCGGCCTCTACAAGGCAATCGAGGGGCAACTGACTACGGTCGAGAAAACCCTGCTGCTGACTGACCAGCCGGAAAAAAACGCGGACCTGCCGAACCTCGTCGGCGAATACGAGCAACTGCTGGCAGCGGCGAGCCCGCAGTACGACTTCGAGGATTTCGACGAAAACTCGGTCGCGACCACGTTCTATACCACCGGCACAACCGGCAATCCCAAGGGCGTGTACTTCACCCATCGGCAACTGGTGCTGCACACCATGGGCGTGTCGACCATCATGGGCGCGATCGATAGCGTGCGCCTGCTGGGCACCAATGACGTGTACATGCCAATCACCCCGATGTTCCACGTCCACGCCTGGGGCTTGCCGTATGTGGCGACCATGCTCGGGCTCAAGCAGGTGTATCCCGGCCGCTATGACCCGGAATACCTGGTGGAGTTGTGGCGCAAGGAGAAGGTCACGTTCTCCCATTGCGTGCCGACCATCCTGCAGATGGTCCTCAATGCCAAGGCCGCGCAGAACGTCGACTTCGGCGGCTGGAAAATCGTCATCGGCGGCAGTGCCCTGAACCGCACGCTGTACGAGGCGGCCAAGGCCAAAGGCATTCAGTTGACCGCGGCGTACGGCATGTCGGAAACCGGGCCGCTAGTGTCGTGCGCGCACCTCAACGACGAATTGATGGCCGGCACCGAAGACGAACGCACCACCTACCGGATCAAGGCCGGCGTGCCCGGGCCGCTGGTGGAGGCGGCGATCGTCGACACCGAGGGCAACTTCCTGCCCGCCGACGGCGAGACCCAGGGCGAGCTGGTGTTACGCGCGCCATGGCTCACCGAGGGTTATTTCAACGAGCCGCAAAAGGGCGCCGAGCTCTGGGCCGGAGGCTGGCTGCACACCGGTGATGTGGCGACCCTGGACAGCATGGGGGTGATCGACATTCGTGACCGCATCAAGGACGTGATCAAGACCGGTGGCGAGTGGATCTCCTCCCTGGATCTGGAAGACCTGATCAGCCGTCATGTGGCGGTACGCGAAGTAGCGGTGGTGGGGATCCCCGATCCGCAGTGGGGCGAGCGGCCGTTCGCCCTGCTGGTGATCCGTGAGGGGCATTCGATCGGGGCCCGGGAACTCAAGGAACACCTCAAGCCGTTTGTGGAACTGGGACACTTGAGCAAGTGGGCGATTCCGAGCCAGATCGCCCTTGTTACTGAAATTCCCAAGACCAGCGTCGGCAAACTCGACAAGAAGCGCATTCGTGTCGACATCACCGAATGGCAAGCCACCAACAGCACCTTCCTCTCGACGCTTTAAGCGCCTCTCGGCGTGCCCGAAAGGGCACGCCAGCCCCACCAAGCAAGCGCTTGGCTTGTCAAATCAAAATTTTCAGCCATCCTTGCCGGGCCGACGGGTGTCGGACTGGCGAAAGGACTGTTCCAGAGTGGCTGGCAACTGCAAATCACACTTTAGAGGGATCAAGCGCTACTACCTGCTGGCTATAGTCCGCTCAAGGATTTTTAAGAACGGGGCAACCGCACGAACCGGGGCGATGCAACTTTGGAATGACTTTGGGATGCCATGGCTCCCGGTTATCCACGGCGTTTTTAGAAGTGCTCACTGCCATAAAAATAAAATGCACATGGAGTAGGGTCGATGACATCAGTAAACCAGTTCTGGCGCCGGGCGAAACTGCCCCTGGCTGTCAGTCTTGCCTCTACGCTCGCCGGGCCAGCATTCGGCGTCAGTTTCAACGTTGGTGAAATCGAAGGTCAGTTCGACTCATCCCTGTCGATTGGTGCCAGTTGGTCTACTCAGCAGCCGAACAAGAACCTGATTGGTGTCAACAACGGCGGCAAGGGTCTGTCGCAGACCTCTGATGACGGTCACCTGAACTTCAAGAGCGGGGAAACCTTCTCGAAGATCTTCAAGGGCATCCATGACCTTGAACTGAAATACGGCGATACCGGTGTTTTCGTCCGTGGCAAGTATTGGTACGACTTTGAACTGAAAGACGAAAGCCGTCCGTTCAAGGACATCAGTGACGACGGTCGCAAGGAAGGCGCCAAGTCCGCTGGCACTCAACTCCTCGACGCCTTCGTCTACCACAACTACTCCATCGCCGATCAGCCAGGCTCCGTGCGCCTGGGCAAGCAGGTCGTGAGCTGGGGTGAAAGTACCTTCATCGGTGGCGGCATCAACTCGATCAACCCGATCGACGTGTCCGCGTTCCGTCGTCCGGGTGCCGAGATCAAGGAAGGCCTGATCCCGGTCAACATGTTCTATGTGTCCCAGAGCCTGACCGAAAACCTCTCGGCCGAAGCGTTCTATCAAATTGAATGGGACCAGACCGTCGTCGATAACTGCGGCACGTTCTTCTCTCAACCGGACATCGTTGCCGACGGCTGCGACAACAACCTGCGCGTGCTGAACAAGCGCTCGCAAATTCCGGCCATTGCCCTGGGGCCTTTGGCCGCCAACGGCGTCGACGTCAACGAAGAAGGTGTTCTGGTGCGTCGTGGCCCGGATCGTGATGCCCGCGACAGCGGTCAATGGGGCGCGTCCTTCAAGTACATGTTCGATCCGCTGGACACCGAGTTCGGCGCCTACTTCATGAACTACCACAGCCGTGCACCGATCTTCAGCGCCACCGGTGCGCCGCAATCGGTCTACAACACGGCCGCGGGACTCCCTGGTCCGTTCGCGGCACTCGGGCCACTGCTGGTGGCAGGCAATTCGCAATACTTCATCGAATACCCCGAGGACATTCGCCTGTATGGCTTGAGCTTCTCCACTACCCTGCCTACCGGTACGGCGTGGAGCGGTGAGATCAGCTACCGTCCGAACGCTCCGGTGCAGCTCAACTCCACCGACATCCTGTTCTCCGGTGTGCGTCCTTTGGGCAATAACAACCCGAATAACCCGTTGACCAATGCATCGCTGCTGACCGGCGTGCCGGGTCAAGACCTGCACGGGTATCGTCGCAAGGAAGTCACCCAGTTCCAGACCACCCTGACGCACTTCTTCGACCAGGTCATGGGCGCCAGCCGTCTGACCCTGGTGGGTGAAGTGGGCGTGACCCACGTTGGCGGCCTGGAAAGCACTTCCGACGTTCGTTATGGCCGCGATCCGGTCTACGGCCCGGGTGAATTGCCAGCCTCTGGCGCGCTCGATACCTGCGTGGCGCTCAACACCAGCACCATCAACGGTGCCGGTCCGGGTACTCCGACCAACAACCGCAGCCGCAACTGCACCAACGAAGGCTTCACCACCCCGACTTCGTGGGGCTACCGCGGTCGCGCCATCTGGGAATACAACGACGTGTTTGCCGGTGTGAACCTCAAGCCGAACGTTGCCTGGTCCCATGACGTGAGCGGTTATTCCCCTGGCCCTGGCGGCAACTTTGAGGAAGGCCGCAAGGCGGTGAGCCTGGGTGTCGACGCCGAGTACCAGAACACCTACACCGCGAGCCTGGCTTACACCAACTTCTTCGACGGCAAGTACACCACCGTGGATGACCGCGACTTCGTTGCGCTCAGCCTCGGCGTGAACTTCTAAGCACTGTATTTTCAGGACGAACGCACATATGAAAATAACAAAGAGTCTGTTCCACGCTGGTGTTCTGGGTCTTTCGCTGCTGGCGACCAGCGTCATGGCGGCGGTCCCTGCGGCTGAGGCCGACAAACTGGGCAAGAGCCTGACCCCGATGGGCGCCGAAATGGCGGGTAACGCCGACGGTTCGATCCCGGCCTGGAAACCGATGCCGAAGAACGCCGGTTCGGTCGACAGCAAAGGCTTCCTGTCCGATCCGTACGCCAGCGAAAAGCCGCTGTTCACCATCACGGCGCAGAACGTCGACCAGTACAAGGCCAAGCTTGCCCCAGGCCAGTACGCGATGTTCAAGCGCTACCCGGAAACCTTCAAGATGCCGGTGTACCCGTCTCACCGCGGTGCCACCGTGCCGGATGACGTGTTCGCCGCCATCAAGCGCAACGCCACCAACACCAACCTGGTGTCCGGCGGTAACGGTCTGGAGAACTTCGAAACGGCCGTGCCGTTCCCGATTCCGAAAACCGGCGTGGAAGTCATCTGGAACCACATCACCCGCTATCGCGGGGGCAGCGTGACCCGTCTGGTAACCCAGGCCACACCACAGCCGAACGGTTCGTTCAGCCTGGTGTACTTCCAGGATCAGTTCGTGTTCCGCGACAAGATGAAGGATTACGACCCGAAAAACCCGGGCAACATCCTGTTCTACTTCAAGCAGAAAGTGACCGCGCCGGCACGTCTGGCCGGTGGTGTACTGCTGGTGCACGAAACCCTCGACCAGGTGAAGGAGCCGCGCTCGGCGTGGGTCTACAACGCCGGCCAGCGTCGTGTGCGCCGTGCACCGCAAGTGTCCTATGACGGCCCGGGCACTGCCGCCGACGGCCTGCGTACTTCCGACAACCTGGACATGTACAACGGTGCACCGGATCGTTACGACTGGAAGCTCGAAGGCAAGCAGGAGATGTACATCGCCTCCGATGCCTACAAGCTCGACGATCCGAAGCTCAAGTACGCCGACATCATCAAGGCCGGCCACATCAACCAGGACCTGGCTCGTTACGAGTTGCGTCGTGTGTGGCATGTGGTTGCAACCCTGAAGGAAGGTCAGCGTCACATCTACGCCAAGCGTGACTTCTTCATTGACGAAGACACCTGGCAGGCAGCAGTCATCGACCATTACGACGGTCGTGGTCAACTGTGGCGCGTTGCCGAGGCGCATGCCGAGAACTACTACGACAAGCAAGTGCCGTGGTATGCCCTCGAAGCCCTGTATGACCTGCAATCGGGTCGTTACCTGGCACTGGGCATGAAGAACGAAGAGAAGTCGGCTTATGACTTCGGCTTCCAGGCAACCACCAGCGACTTCACCCCGGCCGCCTTGCGTCAGGATGGTGTTCGCTGAGGTGAACTGAATAGAGGCCGCACCCTCTGAAAAACGCCCCGACTGGTTCGGGGCGTTTTTTTTTGTTTGTAGACTTTTTGTAGCCATTTGTAGCAATTACCTTCATTCCCTATCCGTTTACGGCTAGGCTGCGGACATCTGCAACGCCGCCACCCGCAATTCAAACAAGAGCCGGCTATGACTGATTTGTCTACACCCCCAGGTTCTGCAAACGTTGCTGTCGCGACACTCGACGGGCGCTTCTTCCGCCCGCCGTTGCCCGACGGCCATGTGTTGCGCCCACGTTTGTGCGAGCGCCTGAGTGCCGGGCTCGGTGGCAGGTTGTTGCTGGTCAGCGCACCGGCAGGGTTCGGCAAGAGTTCGTTGGCGGTGGAGTTTTGTCAGGGGTTGCCGGCGCACTGGCAAAGTCTCTGGCTGGGGTTGAGCCCGCGAGACAGTGACCCGGGGCGTTTTCTCGAGCGCCTGCTGGAAGGCCTTCAGGACTATTTTCCGCACTTGGGCAGACAATCCCTCGGTCTATTGAAAATGCGCCAGCGCCATCAGCCCTTCGCGTTCGAAGAATGGCTGGACGGACTGCTCGACGAATTGGCCGGGCACCTGTCCACGGCGGCGCCATTGCTGCTGGTGCTGGATGATTACCATCTGGCCCAGGGGCCGGTGCTGGACCGTTGCCTGCAATTTTTCCTCAATCATCTTCCCGATGGTTTGCTGGTGATGGTCACCAGTCGCCAGCGTCCCGACTGGCACCTGGCGCGGCTGCGGCTGTCACGGCAACTGCTTGAGTTGCATGAACAGGATTTACGCCTGACCCATGACGAGGCCTTGAGCCTGCTCGACCGGCACAGCAGTTCCTTGCGCGGTGAGGCACTGGAAAGCCTGATCCAGCGCAGCGAAGGCTGGGTCGCGGGGCTGCGCTTCTGGCTGCTGGCCGCCTCGGAGGCGGGCACCGATGGCGCGCTGCCGCAATCGTTGCACGGTGGGGAAGGGCTGATCCGCGATTATCTGCTCGAAGAGGTCATCGATTGCCTGCCCGCCGAGGTCCAGTCGTTCCTCTACGACACGGCGCCCCAAGAGCGTTTTTGCAGTGAACTGTGCGATGCCGTTCGCGACGCCCATGACAGCGGGGAGATCCTGCGCTTCCTGCTCGCCCATCAGGTGTTCCTGGTGCCGCTGGACGAACATGGCCATTGGTATCGTTACCACCACTTGTTTTCCGATCTGTTGCGCACGCGGCCGACTTCCCAGTCGATGGTGCCGGCCGCCAGCCTGCACCTGCGTGCCTGCCGCTGGTTCAATGCCCAGGGGTTGCTCGATGAGGCCGTGGAGCAGGCCTTGCGCGCCGGTCATCTGGACGTCGCGGCGAACCTGGTACAGAACCTCTCCGAAGAGCAATTGCTGGCCGAGCAGAACGTCGGCATGTTACTGCGCTGGAAAATGGACTTGCCTGACAGCTTGCTGATCAGCACGCCGCGGCTGATCGTGCTCTATAGCTGGGCGCTGGGCATGGCTTGCCAACTGGATGCGGCCGAGGAACTGGCCAGTCATTTGAGCCGCTTCCTGCCCGCGCCGTCGGCCACCGCACAGAAGTCCATGCTGGCTCAATGGCTGGCGTTGAGTGGCATCATTGCCCGTGGGCGCGGCAACCGCGAACTGACGCAGCGGTACTGCCGCGAAGCGTTGGACAGCCTTCCGTCCAAGCGTTACGGCCAGCGCCTGATGTGTCTCTCGACCTTGTCCAACCTGGCCATTGCCGACGGTGATTTGTGGCGGGCAAGGGGGCTGAACCGCGAGTCGCTGGAGCTGGCACAGCGGGTCGGCAACCCGTTATTCGAAGCATTGGCGCACTACGATCGCGCCCGGGTTCTGCAAGCGCGCGGGGAAGTCTGTCGGGCGCTGGAAGAGGTCCGTCAGGGATTGGAGCGCCTGCAGAGCTTGTCTGCGCAACGGCTGTATGCGGTTCGCGCCCGGCTGACCTTGTACGAAGGCTTTTTGCTGGCCCTGCGCATGCAACCGCAAGTGGCGCGGGTGCGATTGCAGGCCGGTTTGAGCGAGGCGCGCGCCTGTCGTGACATCAGCGTGCTCATCGGCCACTGCGTGATTGCCAGGCTGGAAGGCAGCAGCGGCGAGTTCGCCAAGGCCTTTGCCGAACTTGCCGAAGCCGAACGGCTGATGCACATCTGGGACGTGCCGCCGATCTACTACCTGGCGATGATCACCCTGGTCAAATGTGAACTCTGGCTGGCCCAGGGACGCACCGATCTGGCCGAAGCCTGGCTGGCGCGTCTGGGGCAGACCTATAACGGCGAAAACGGCGCGGCACCACCGGAATTCCACCCGCAATTGCCGCTGCATATCGAATTGCAACAAGCCTTGCTGGAAGTCACCCAGGGCCAACCGATGCTGGCCGAAGGGCGTTTGAATGCGCTGCTGGAACATGGCCAGCAAAGCGGTCGGCAGATGCTCAGTGCCATGGCGTTGACCCAGAAAGTGATGTTATTGCTTGGCAGCGGGCGCGAACCGGAAGCACGCAAGGCACTGGCTCAGGCGCTGGACGCCGCCGGCGGAGGGGTGCTGCAACCCTTTGAGGGCTTGCTGGCCGAACACCCGGACTGGCTGCGGGGGCAGCTGCAACTCTGTCCGCCAACCCCCGTTTCCCTGAGCCTCAGTGAAAAACTGCCGGCATTGGCTGCCCGTCCCGGGCTGGAGTCCTGCGCGGCCGCGGAACAGCTCAGCACGCGGGAATTGGCGGTCCTGCGATTGATCGCCCAAGGTTGTTCGAACCAGGAAATCAGCGATCAGCTGTTTATCTCCCTGCACACGGTCAAGACCCACGCCAGCCACATCAACAGCAAGCTCGGGGTCGAGCGACGCACGCAGGCCGTGGCGCGGGCCAAGGAGTTGGGAGTACTGGGTTAAGTATTTTTCACGTTACACATCGTGGCCATTGGCTGGATACTCAATTGTGCGAAAATCGCTCGTCCCCGTTTATCGAGCAGGCCCCGATGTCCCAGCAACCCACCTTAATCCGCGAAACTTTCCCCGTCGGCCCTTTGCAGTGCAACTGCACGATCATCGGCGATCCGGTGACGAAAAAGGCCATCGTCGTCGATCCGGGTGGCAATCATGAGCTGATCCTGGCGCGGCTCGACGCCTTGGGGTTGAAAGTGGTCAGCATCATTCACACCCATGCGCACCTCGATCACTTCCTGGCCTCCGGTCAACTCAAAGAGAAAACCGGTGCGACCCTGCATTTACACAAGGAAGACCAGTTTCTGTGGGATAACCTGGAAATGCAGTGCCAGATGTTCGGCGTCCCTTATACCCCGGTGCCGTCCCCGGACCGCTGGCTGGCCGATGATGAAGAACTGGCCTGCGGCTGCGGCGTGGCGCTGCACACGCCGGGCCATACACCGGGCTCCATGAGCTTTTGGTTTTCAGAGGCTAAGCTGCTGATCGCCGGTGATACGCTGTTTCGTCGCGGCGTCGGGCGCACGGATTTGTGGGGTGGCGATCAGGCGACCATCGTGCGCTCGATCAAACAGCGGCTGTATACCCTCGACGAAGACGCGACCGTGGTAGCCGGACATGGTCCGGATACCCGGCTGGGCGACGAAATGCGCGAGAATCCGTTTGTTCGGGGCTGATTTGTAACAGTTGGAATTTTTACTGATTAACATGATCCAACGCCCGCAAAGGCTGATGCCTTGGTCCGTTGCACCACAGAATGCAAAAAGTAGGAGCTTTACATGTTCACCACGCGTCGTTTGATTATTGTCGCTACGGCTGTGGCCGTTTTGTCCGGTTGTGCCTCGCCTAACCCTTACGGCGGTCAGGGCCAGGCACAGGGCCAGGCGGATAGCGGTTCCGAAGGCATGAGCAAGACCGCGAAATACGGTGGCCTCGGCGCTCTGGCCGGTGCGCTGGCCGGTGCTGCCATCAACCACGATAACCGTGGCAAGGGCGCGCTGATCGGTGCGGCAGTGGTCGGTGCTTCCGCCGCCGGCTACGGCTACTACGCCGATCAGCAAGAGAAAAAGCTGCGCGCCAGCATGGCCAACACCGGTGTTGAAGTGCAGCGCCAGGGCGACCAGATCAAGCTGATCATGCCTGGCAACATCACGTTCGCTACCGATTCGGCGAACATTGCCCCAAGTTTCTATCAGCCGCTGAACAACCTGGCGGGCTCGCTGAAAGAGTTCAACCAGAACCAGATCGAGATCGTCGGCTATACCGACAGCACCGGCAGCCGCCAGCACAACATGGACCTGTCCCAGCGTCGTGCCCAGAGCGTGGCAACCTACCTGACTTCGCAAGGTGTCAGCGGTGCCAACCTGAGCGCTCGCGGCGCCGGTCCGGATAGCCCGGTTGCCAGCAACGGCGACATCAATGGCCGGGCACAGAACCGCCGCGTAGAGGTCAACCTCAAGGCGATTCCGGGCCAGCAGTACGGTGCCCAGCAGCAAGGTACGGTTCAGCAGTACCCTTGATCGTCTGATTGAACCCCAGGCGTAAAAAAACCGCCCGATCCTTAACAGGTCGGGCGGTTTTTTTTGTGTTGTCAGATCCGGCCCCTTCGCGAGCAAGCCCGCTCCCACATTGGAATACGTGCAAATGTAGGAGCGGGCTTGCCCGCGAAGAGGCCAGGCCAGGCAACAGAAATTTGGAAACAGAAACAAAAAAGCCCCCGGACAAGTGATTGTCCGGGGGCTTTTTGCTATGCGCGAAACCTGATTACTTTTTCAGGCCGTAATGCTCATCGAGCATGCCTGGCGCGTTCGGGGCTTTCGGTGCGTAGTCGCGAGGCGGCTCCTGATTGCGTGGTGGCGTCAGGCGTTCACGGGGTGCCTGTGCCGCATCGGCGTGCAGGGAAGCCAGCAGGCGTTGGCGAGTCTGTTCGTCCAGGGCCAGGCGGTTGGCGCCCTCGGCGAGATGATCCTGCACTTCCTGATAGCTCGCAGTCAGTTTCTTGACCAGGCTCGCAGTGCTGTTGAAGTGGGTCACCACCTCGTTCTGATAACTGTCGAAACGTTCCTGAACATCGTCCAGCTGACGTTGTGTGCTGCTAGGCGCGGCATTCGGCGCAAGGCGAGCGATCAGGAATCCAATGGCGACACCCACAACCAGGGCAAGAGTCGGTAACAACCAAACTAAGAGCGAGTGTTCCACGAGTCCTTCCTCTATAAACGGCTTTGCTTTACGTTAACGGCTCGAACCTGCGCTGTATACCGCGATTCACTCGCAATAGACAGCCACAGACAATTTGCTAGACGAGTCGACCCGATTCGAGGTCACGGAGTTCCTTCCTTGCTTATGCGTGAAACCCCTGTAGTGATTGATGGCCCAGTGGGTCAACTGGAAGCACTGCTTCTGGAAAACAACAGCCAGGACAATGAGCAGCCGCGTGGTCTGGCGCTTATTTGCCATCCCAATCCGGTGCAGGGCGGCACCATGCTCAACAAAGTGGTCTCAACCCTGCAGCGCACCGCGCGCGACGCCGGACTGATCACCTTGCGTTTCAACTACCGCGGCGTCGGTGCCAGTGAAGGCACACATGACATGGGCACCGGCGAAGTCGATGATGCCCAGGCCGTGGCCGAGTGGTTGCGCGCCCGACACCCGGAATTGCCACTGACCCTGTTCGGTTTCTCCTTCGGCGGTTTTGTTGCCGCAAGTCTCGGCGGGCGCCTTGAGGCCAAGGGCGAGCAGCTCAAGCACCTGTTCATGGTCGCGCCCGCCGTCATGCGCCTGGGGGATCAGGATCAGCTGCCGCAGCACGGCGAACTGACACTGATTCAGCCGGAAACCGACGAAGTGATCGATCCACAAGTCGTTTACCAATGGTCCGACAAGCTCGAACGCCCCCATGAGCTGCTGAAAGTGGCAGAATGCGGACACTTTTTTCATGGCAAGCTGACCGATCTCAAGGATCTGATCCTGCCGCGTCTCTCGAATTGATTGCAGTCTGACAAGCGATTACCCATGACGACTCGTACCCGTATCCTCACCGGCATCACCACCACCGGCACGCCGCACCTGGGCAACTACGCCGGCGCCATCCGCCCGGCGATCGTCGCCAGCCGCGACAGCAACGCCGATTCGTTCTACTTCCTGGCTGACTATCACGCCTTGATCAAATGCGATGACCCGCTGCGCATCCAGCGCTCGCGTTTGGAAATCGCCGCGACCTGGCTGGCCGGTGGCCTGGATGTCGACCGCGTGACGTTCTACCGCCAGTCCGACATCCCGGAAATTCCCGAGCTGACCTGGCTGCTGACCTGCGTCGCCGCCAAGGGCCTGCTCAATCGCGCCCACGCCTACAAGGCTTCGGTGGACAAGAACGTCGAGACCGGCGAAGACCCGGACGCCGGCATCACCATGGGCCTGTACAGCTATCCGGTGCTGATGGCTGCGGACATCCTGATGTTCAACGCACACAAGGTGCCGGTCGGTCGCGACCAGATCCAGCACGTGGAAATGGCGCGGGACATCGGCCAGCGCTTCAACCACCTGTTCGGCCAGGGCAAAGAGTTCTTCACCATGCCCGAGGCGTTGATCGAAGAGAGCGTCGCCACGTTGCCGGGGCTGGATGGCCGCAAGATGTCGAAGAGCTACGACAACACCATCCCGCTGTTCAGCAGCGCCAAAGAGATGAAGGACGCGATTTCGCGGATCGTCACCGACTCCCGCGCACCGGGCGAAGCCAAGGATCCGGACAATTCGCACCTGTTCACCTTGTTCCAGGCGTTCGCCACCCCGGCGCAGGCCGACGAGTTCCACAGCGAACTATTGCAGGGCCTGGGTTGGGGCGAAGCGAAGAATCGTCTGTTCCAGCTGCTGGACAGTGAACTGGGCGAATCCCGTGAGCGCTACAACCAACTGATCGAGCGCCCGGCGGATCTGGAAGACATCCTGCAACACGGCGCGAAAAAGGCTCGTGCGGTTGCGACACCCTTCCTCAATGAATTGCGTGAAGCGGTGGGCCTGCGCTCCTTTGTTGCCCAGACCCAGGTGGCGACGACCATCAAGAAAAAAGCCGCGAAAGCTGCGCGTTTTGTCAGCTTCCGTGAAGACGACGGCAGTTTCCGCTTCCGTCTGCTAGCCGCCGATGGCGAACAACTGCTGCTATCGCGCAACTTCGCCGATGGCAAGACCGCCGGTCAGGTGACCAAGCAACTGCAATCGGGTCAGCCACTGGACGTGCGAAATGAAGACCTGAACTTCAGTGTCTGGCTGGAAGGCGAGTGCGTTGCCGACAGCCCGGCCTTTGCCGACAGTGCTGCGCGTGATGCTGCCGTCCAGGCTTTGCGCATCGCCCTGACACCTGTTCAGGAATAAACAACAGTTCGGCCCGACCAAGGGCCGATTGCCATTCCTCCGGGCCGTCGCTACAGTGTCGGCCCGTTTTTGTTGCCTTGCTAACGAATTATGACGCCCCTAGAACGATATCAAGCTGATCTGAAACGCCCGGAATTCTTCCATGACGCCGCGCAGGAAACTGCCGTGCGTCATTTGCAGCGCCTGTACGACGACCTGGTCGCGGCCGAGCAAAACAAGCCGGGCCTGTTGGGCAAGTTGTTTGGCAAGAAGGATCAGGCCCCGGTCAAGGGCTTGTATTTCTGGGGCGGCGTAGGTCGCGGCAAGACTTACCTGGTGGACACCTTCTTCGAAGCGCTGCCCTTCAAGGAAAAGTCCCGTACGCACTTCCACCGCTTCATGAAGCGCGTGCACGAAGAAATGAAAACCCTGGGCGGCGAAAAAAACCCGCTGACCATCATTGCCAAGCGCTTTGCCACCGAAGCCCGGGTGATCTGCTTCGATGAGTTTTTCGTCTCCGACATCACCGACGCCATGATCCTCGGCACCCTGATGGAAGAACTGTTCAAGAACGGCGTGACCCTGGTCGCGACGTCGAACATCGTGCCGGACGGCCTGTACAAGGACGGCCTGCAACGCGCGCGATTCCTGCCGGCCATTGCGCTGATCAAGCAGAACACCGAGATCGTCAATGTCGACAGCGGCGTCGACTATCGTCTGCGTCACCTCGAACAAGCGGAACTGTTCCACTTCCCGCTCGACGAAGCGTCCCACGAAAGCCTGCGCAAGAGTTTCCGCGCGCTGACGCCGGAATGCACGGCAGCGATCGAGAACGACGTGTTGATGATCGAGAACCGCGAAATCCGTGCCCTGCGCACCTGTGATGATGTGGCCTGGTTCAACTTCCGCGAACTGTGCGACGGCCCGCGCAGCCAGAACGACTACATCGAACTGGGCAAGATCTTCCACGCCGTGTTGCTCAGCGGTGTCGAGCAGATGAGCGTCACTACCGACGACATCGCCCGACGCTTCATCAACATGGTCGACGAGTTCTACGACCGCAACGTGAAGCTGATCATTTCCGCCGAAGTCGAGCTTAAAGACCTGTACACAGGTGGTCGCCTGAACTTCGAGTTCCAGCGTACCCTCAGCCGACTGCTGGAAATGCAGTCCCACGAATTCCTGTCCCGGGCGCACAAGCCGTAGGGCGAGATTCGAAAACTAAAAAGGCCTGCATTGCAGGCCTTTTTTGTGCAATGAAAAAACTGGTTGGCTCATCACCATCCCCTGTAGGAGCTGGCTTGCCAGCGAAAGCGGTGTGTCAGTAACTGGATATCAACTTGCCCGACGCCTTCGCGGGCAAGCCCGCTCCTACTGGGATTGCATCAGGGTTGAAAGGTAACGTTGAGATAACTCGCCAATTCATCCTGCCGCTGGCAGCCGAGGAGTAGCCAAAGCAGGATCCTGGCTTTACGCGGGCAGAGAAAGCCTGCCATCAGTGCGCCCTTGCGAATCAGATCGATCTCGCTGCCAGCAAACCCGTAGGAATGTTGCGCGGTGGAGCCAGAACCGGTGCGGGTTGCAATGATCACAGGAATCTTCCCGACGATAACCTCGATCACCGCAGCCCAACTCTCCGAGACATGCCCGGCACCGAACCCGGCAATCACCACTCCGTCGTAGCCGAGTTTGAGGATGTTTTCCAATAACAGGGTATCGGCAGACAGCGACGCTTCCAGCAGGGCGACCTTATGCGTTGTCTGTTGTGGCAAGGGCAGAACGCTGCGCGGCACCGACGGACACAAATAGCCAACGTGGTTTTCCACCAGCAGGCCAGCGGGGCCGAAGTTGGGCGAAGAGAATGCCTGCAGGGCAAGCGAGTCGGTTTTGCGTACGCACCTGGCCTGATGAATCTGCCCGTTCATCACCACCTGGACACCTCGCCGCCTACTGTTTTCGGCCAGCGCGACACGGCAGGCATCCAGCACATTTGCCGGGCCGTCGGCGCCAGCCTGTTTGGCCGAACGCATGGCACCCGTCAGGACCAGGGGTTCATCGCAATCCCATAGATAATCGAAAAACACGGCCGCTTCTTCGAGGGTGTCGGTACCTTGGGTGATGACCACGCCGACGGCACCTTGCTCTACCTGATATTTCGCCCAGGAAAGTACGCTCAGCAGGCACCCGAAGTTCAATGATGCACTGGGCAGCAGGCCCAGGGTTTCAACCGTCACTCGGGCCAGCGTCGTCAATTGCGGTACGGATGCCAGCAGGGCTTCACCGCTGACCGTCGGAATCACGCCTTCGCCGGCGTTCCTGGCTTGCATGCTCACTGTGCCTCCGAGCGCAGCGATGGCCAGTTTGGGTAGGTCCATGTCATACCTCGCTTACTTGCGATGAGAGGTGGCTGTATCCGCTTTTGAGGTCGTGATACAGCCGATTGGCCGCGTGCTTCAAGGCGCGATCAGGAAGCCGATCAGTGGGATGATCAATACCGTGCTGACAGCCATGGACAGGACATTGCCGATGTAGCCGTGCATGTCGGTCGGCAATCTGGCGGATATCGCACAGGCCAGTGGTGGTGCGCACAAGGCTCCCAGTACTGCGCTTGAGACGATGACCTGCCAACTGCCGCCATAAGTCAAAAGCGCAGCAGGCACGACGGACACCAGCGGTACGTAGGTGGGGTACCAGCCGCGCAACATCCATTGTCGGCGCCAGAACACGACGCCGATGGCAGAGGTCAACGCCTGGGCGCCGATCAGTTGTGGCAGCAGGCCTGAGCCGTAAACCGGGCTTATCGGGTTCAAGGTGTAGGCCAGCCATGCGCCTGCCAACAATCCGATGCTTGCCAGTTCATTGCCAAAGAACGGTGCTTCCGAAAAGTCGGCCAGGACCCTGCGCAAGCTCCAGACGACGCCGTAATCCGGCGTTTTGGTGAGGGCGGGTGCGGGCGCAAGGTCCGAGGGCCTTTCGCATGGGGCGGATTTCACCAGGCTCGGCTGGTAACGACAGAGCAGAAAAGCCAACACACTGGCGACCGCCATGCCCGAGACATTACCGATCACCACCGGCAAGCCCAGTGGGTTGCAGACATGGTTGACGATCAGCAGACACATGGGCGTGACGAGTACGGCACCCATGATCGCGCCGTTGATCGTGACCTTCCAGCCGCCGCCAAACATCAGCACCATCGCCGCTGGCAGCGAGACAAATGCGGCAAAGGTGGGTTGCCAGCTCGTGGCGGTCACCGTCCAGCCCCACAGCAGATTGCTGAGTAATAAACCGAGCAGAGAGCTGGTGACCAGCCACGGCCACAACCCGGTGCCATAGGAAATGGCGAAGCCTTGCCAGGGCTTTTTCGTGCGATTCGCCCAATACGCCAGATAGGCCCCTGCCAGCAGCCCGATAGAGGCGAACTCGTGTTTGTAGAAAGCCACTTCACTGATGTCTCCCACGACCCAGCGCAGCCAGGCGCTCGGCTCAGGCAGGCCCGACAGCATGTCGCTGTAGCTTGGCCAGTGAGCGGACCAGAAGGAACGGTTGGTGAATGAAAGCCAGATAATCAGCAATGTCGTGCCGATCATCAGCAAGATGATCGCCGTATCGAAAGGCGTTCGGTGGATAGAGCGGTTTTTGTCGGTTGTGGTTTTCATGAGTGATGTCTCCTGATCAACGCGGGAGACATGAGTGCTGGGTATAGCCGAGCATTTGGCCGTAGAGGTCGGCTCGACGATCGCGATGCAGGTCGTTCAGGTTGTTCCAGATGGGGGCGCTGCGTGAACTGGTCAGGTCGATGTCGGCAAACAGGATTTCCTGTTTGTCCGCTGAGGCTACCGCGCCAATCGGCCAGCCGTTGGTGCCGGCAATCAGTGAACAACCGAGGTAGCGAGCGCCTCGCTCCTCGCCGATCCGGCTCGCCGCCGCGATAAACACATTGTTGACATGAGCGGCGGTCATCGTCAGGTACGACGCCATGCACTTGCCGGCATCGTCGAACAGCGGCGGTGGCGTCCAGACCCAGTTGTTCAGGCTGCAAATGATGTCTGCGCCTTGCTGGCTGAGGATGCGCGGTACTTCCGGAAACCAGATGTCCCAGCAGATCAGCATCCCGATGCGGCCAATGGGCGTATCAAACACCGGGAAACCCAGATCACCCGGTGTGAACCACAATTTCTCCAGATTCCACAAATGGGCTTTGCGATACTTGCCGATAAAGCCGTCCGGCCCGAGCAGGACGCTGGTGTTGAACAGGCGCATGCCGTTACGCTCGGCCAGGCCGGCAACCAGATAAACCTTGTGTTTACCGGCAAACTCCATCCAGCTCTGCACGCTTGGCCCTTCGGGAACCCGCTCCGAATGGTCGAAGGCATCCTGCCGGTTGTGGAAAAAGTAACCGCAGTTGGAAAGTTCAGGCACGACGATGAGATTCGCACCGCCGTTGACCGCTTCCAGCGCCAGTTCCAGGCTGTGACGCAGATTGGCTTCGCGATTCTCCAGGCCGACTTGTGGATCGAATTGCACGACGGCTACACGAACAGGACTTGTTGGCTCGCTCATTACGGATGACCTCTTTTTATTGTTATTCACGCTGTTTAACTGCGTGTTTATAAGAGTTGAATCAGCCACTGGGCGTAAGTCAGCGGCTTCCGATAAGGCTGTAGTCCTTGTCCCAAGATGGAAGATTGAAGGCGTTGACGGGGGCGACAGGCGCGCCGGGGAAAGAGCCAATACACGTCGTGCATGGCTCTGGAGTGAGGGGGATCAGGGGCGGAGTTGGTAGTGCGGATAGTTATTCATGGTGAAGCCACCATTGAAAGTCGCGGCGGTTTTGTTGCAAATGTGAATGACCGCATCGACGGCCCCGCGAAAGCAGGGTTCCGTCCAGCCGGCATCGACTGAAAATGACTCACCGGAAAAATACAAACCTGACAGGTGGGCGAAATCCCTGTTGTACCTCATCAAGCCGACGGCGTCGTAATAGGTGCCGGGGCGATACAGCCTGGCACAACCCAGGGCGTTTTTATCGGTGATCCAGCGTTGGACCACGGCCTGGTCAATGCCAATGTAGGGAGATATTCGCTCCTGAATATTGGCGCAGTTCATCAGGATACGGTCCAGCTCTTCGACACATTGGGCCACCAGTTCCTTGTCGCTCAGCAAACCGAGTTTGGTGGCGTCATCCTCCCAGGTGTAACTCAAGAGAATGCAATCATCGCTGTAGTGATCGTTGTAGCGGTAGGCATAGACGTCATGGATAAAACTGTCGGTGACGATGGCCTGCGGAATTTTTCCGGGGCTCGACAGGAATGTTTTTTTCAAGGGTGCGTAAACTTTGCAGCTGGTTTCCCAGTGCGCCGTTTTATAGGCATTGATTGTCTCGTAAGGCAGCATTTGCTGGGTGAAATGTTCAAGTTTGATTCGGGTTTCAATCAGCCAGGACGGCAGGGTCATGATGACGGAGTCGAAGTCATCGAAGTGTTCCTGGGTGTACGTGGGTTGGCTGTGTTTCCAGTTGAAGTAAACGCGTGTTTTGCGGTTGGCCAGCTTTCTCAGACGGGTAACGGATGAGTCGGTGAGAAAGCCGTTGCTTCGCTCGCGGCTGTGTTCATAGACGGATTTTCCGGTCTCCTCGATGGCCATGAAGAACAGGCATTCGCTCAGTGAGGCGAGCCCGATGTAGCGCGGCCTGTCGAAGCCAAGGCCCGCCGAGTCATGAACGGCTTCGCTGTGCAGACAGGGTGAGGCCAGCGGATCACCCTGTGTATCCACCCGGCCATGGATCAGTTGCAGATGACTGCTGAAACCGAAAATGGCCGTGCGCAGGGGGTAGAGGGCACATACATCGTAAAAGGCCCCCCAACTGCCGTCACCGATGCCGATGGCATAGAAAATGGCCGACTCCTGCGCAGACATTCCCAGTCCGCCAAAGTCTCCGGGCGACCGTTCATCCCAGGCTTGCAAGGCCGGCATGCTGACCAGATTACGGAAGGACACGCTCTCGTATTTGTCGACGATCGCCGCCCACATGGCTTCCCATTTGTCGCTGGCGTACACCGCCGCGACATGCCGGGTCATGCGATCGGCAAAAGCTTTCCACTTGGCATAAACCCTTTGCAGCTCTTCTCCGGGCGGTGGAGTCCGGCCATCCTGGTTTTTCCATACCAGCATCTGCGCAATTGTTCCGCCGCCCATGCTGCCCTCGCGAAGATAGATCCCGGTAGAACTGACCCACTGGCTTCCGGGGTTGGCAAAGTCTGAAAACGCCAGGTCGAACGCCTTGGCGTAATAAGCCATCAGCGATCTGCCCTCTGTCGGCGATTCGCCTGCCCGGTTGAAAAAAGGCATGCGCATGGCGCCCATTTCAAATGGTGTATGAGTTTGCGTTGAGTGCCGGCTGCCGAGGACGGTCAGGTGCCTGCCGCCGATGCGCCTGGATTGTTCGATGAGGGTGATTTGGGTAAAGCCGCAGCGATAGAGTTCTCTGGCGGCCGTCAGTCCAGTGACGCCTGCGCCGATGATGCAAATCCGGTGTTGCTGCTCGGTTGCCCGGGCGATGCCGTTGTCCTGTTCAACCAGCGCCCGATAGTCGAAGCACAAGTCAGGTGGATTGGGAAAACGCGCGGCCCATGGGTTATCAGCCGGGGGCGTTGTTGTGGCGGCTTCTTCGGCAACGGATGAAGGGTAATTGTCGCTTGATCCAATAGTCACTGTTGATCTTCCCTGTCAGCACTGATGGTGAATGCAGGGAGAGAGATTGAAGCGTTGAAGACTTCACGTACATGAGCTCAATCGGGTTCGTTGGCGCTCTTCGTTCCGCTTTTTACGTAGGAAAAAACTACAAAAAAAGGCCTGCGATGCAGGCCTTTCTCAATGCTTTCCCTGGCCTCAGGCCGCTTGCTGAAACTGCTGGCGATACTGGTTCGGCGACAACTCCGTGTGTTGGCGGAACAGCCGTGCGAAGAAGCTCGCATCGTCGTAACCGACTTCGTAACTGATGGTCTTGATGCTCTTGCGGCTGCCGGACAGCAAGCCCTTGGCGGTTTCGATGCGCAGGCGTTGCAGGTAATGCAGCGGTTTGTCCCCGGTGGCGGTCTGGAAACGGCGCATGAAGTTGCGGATGCTCATGCCATGTTCGCGGGCGACGTCTTCGAAACGGAACTTGTCGGCGAAGTGTTCTTCGAGCCAGTGCTGGATCTGCAGGATGATCACGTCCTGGTGCAGCTTCTGCCCGCCAAAACCGATGCGCCCTGGCGAGTAACTGCGTTGTACCTCATACAGAATGTCCCGCGCCACGGCCTGGGACACATTGGCGCCGCAGAAGCGCTCGATCAGGTAAATGTACAGATCGCATGCCGACGTGGTGCCGCCGGCGCAGTACAGGTTATCGGCGTCGGTCAGGTGCTTGTCCTGATTGAGTTGAACCTGGGGGAAACGTTCGGCGAAGGCATTGAAGAAGCGCCAGTAGGTGGTCGCCTCCTTGCCATTGAGCAGCCCGGCTTCGGCCAGCCAGAAAACACCGGTCGCCTCGCCGCACAGGACGGCACCGCGCGAATGTTGCTGGCGCAGCCAGGGCAGGACTTGCGGGTAACGTTTGCACAGGCTGTCGAAATCGTCCCAGAACGCAGGAAGAACGATGATGTCGGCGTTTTCCAGCGCGCCATCCACCGGAATCATCACATCGCTGAACGTGTTGACAGGCTTGCCGTCGGGGCTGACCAGGCGGGTTTCGAACGCCGGTGTCAGGCCCTGGCCCAGCTGTTTGCCGTAGCGCAGGCTGGCGAGGTGGAAGAAATCCTTGGCTTGCAGGAGGGTGGAAGCGAAAACCCGGTCAATGGCCAGGATGCTGACGCGCCGTAGGGGCGTGGAGGCTTGGTTAGACATAATTCAACTTTATTTTTATAGGGGGAAGTGGTCACCAGACGGCTGGATCGTCTTATTTTTTGTCGGATGTGTCCAGTGTCCTGTATCGGAAGCGAGGCATAGTCTCTGAAGGTCAACTCCTTCAAAAAATAAAGAAAAGGTGCCGCATGATCCCCAGAACCCTGTTCAGTTCCGAGCACGAGCTTTTCCGCGACAGCGTGCGAACGTTCCTCGAAAAGGAAGCGGTGCCGTTCCATGGGCAATGGGAAAAACAAGGCTATATCGACCGCAAACTCTGGAACAAGGCAGGGGAGGCGGGGATGCTCTGCTCGCACCTGCCGGAAGAGTACGGCGGCCTGGGGGTGGACTTTCTCTACAGTGCGGTGGTGATCGAGGAAGTGGGGCGACTTGGCCTGACCGGCATCGGTTTCTCCCTGCATTCGGACATCGTGGCGCCGTACATCCTGCATTACGGCAGTGAAACGCTGAAGCAGAAATACCTGCCAAAACTGGTGTCCGGCGAGATGGTTACCGCGATTGCCATGACCGAACCGGGCGCCGGTTCCGATCTGCAAGGGGTGAAAACCACGGCCGTGCTCGATGGCGATGAGTACGTGATCAACGGCTCCAAGACCTTCATCACCAACGGCTACCTGGCCGACCTGGTGATCGTCGTCGCCAAGACCGATCCGAAGGCCGGCGCGAAGGGCACCAGTCTGTTTCTGGTGGAAGCCAATACGCCAGGTTTCGACAAGGGCAAGCGCCTGGAAAAAGTCGGGATGAAAGCCCAGGACACGTCGGAGCTGTTCTTCCAGGACGTGCGTGTGCCCAAGGAAAACCTCCTGGGTCAAGCCGGGATGGGGTTTGCCTACCTGATGCAGGAGTTGCCGCAGGAGCGCCTCACCGTGGCCGTTGGCGGGCTGGCTTCAGCCGAAGCGGCGCTGCAATGGACGCTGGACTACACCCGCGAGCGCAAGGCGTTCGGCAAGTCGATTGCGGATTTCCAGAATACCCGGTTCAAACTGGCGGAGATGGCCACGGAAATCCAGATCGGCCGCGTTTTCGTCGACCGCTGCCTGGAGTTGCACCTGCAAGGCAAGCTCGACGTGCCGACGGCGGCAATGGCCAAGTACTGGGGCACTGACCTGCAATGCAAGGTGCTCGATGAGTGCGTGCAGTTGCACGGTGGTTACGGGTTCATGTGGGAGTACCCGATTGCCCGGGCGTGGGCGGATGCGCGGGTGCAGCGGATCTATGCCGGGACGAACGAGATCATGAAGGAGATTATTGCGCGGTCGCTTTGATTGGCGTACTGAGTGTAGGAGCCGGCTTGCCGGCGAACCAGGCGACGCGGTGTGCCTGGCAGGTCGCCTTCGCTGGCAAGCCAGCTCCTACAAAAGCAAGGTTATGGCGCAGGGTTCGGGTGATCCTTGTGAATCGCCTCGATCCCTTCCAGCACTTCCTCCGACAGCTTCAAGTCGAAACTGGCGATATTGCTCTCCAGTTGTTCCATCGTGGTCGCGCCAATGATGTTGCTGGTCACGAATGGCTGCTGCGTCACGAACGCCAGGGCCATTTGCGCCGGGTCCAGGCCGTGCTCGCGAGCCAGAGCCACGTAACGGCTGCAGGCTGCTTCCGATTGCGGGTTGAAATAGCGACTGAAGCGGCTGTAGAGGCTCAGGCGACCTTTTGGCGGGCGGGCGCCGCCTTCGTACTTGCCTGACAGGAAACCGAACGCCAGCGGCGAGTAGGCGAGCAGGCCGCATTGCTCGCGGATGGCGATTTCCGCCAGGCCGACTTCGAAGCTGCGGTTGAGCAGGTTGTACGGGTTCTGGATCGATACGGCGCGCGGCCAGCCTCGGGCTTCGGCCAGGGCCAGGAAGCGCATGGTACCCCACGGCGTCTCGTTGGACAGGCCGATGTGACGGATCTTGCCGGCGCGGACCTGCTCGTCCAACGCTTCGAGGGTGTCCTCCAGCGGGGTCAGGTTGGCTTCGATCTTGTGCTTGTAGCCGAGCTGGCCGAAGAAGTTGGTGCTGCGTTCCGGCCAGTGCAACTGGTACAGGTCGATGTAATCGGTCTGCAGGCGCTTGAGGCTGGCATCCACGGCTTCGGTGATGTGCTGACGATTGTGCCGAAGGTTCTTGTCGCGGATGTAGTCGATGGTGTTGCCGGGGCCGGCGATCTTGCTGGCCAGGATCCAGTCGGCGCGGTCGCCACGGCTTTTGAAGTAATTGCCGATATAGCGTTCGGTGGTGGCGTAGGTTTCGGCCTTGGGCGGCACCGGGTACATTTCGGCGGTGTCGATGAAGTTGATCCCGGCACTCTTGGCCCGTTCAATCTGGGCGAAAGCGTCTGCCTCGCTGTTTTGCTCGCCCCAGGTCATGGTTCCGAGGCAGATGGCACTCACGTTCAGATTCGTTCGGCCTAGCTGGCGATAGTCCATCGGGTGCTCCTTGGGCAAAACAATCATAAAAGCAGGTTGAATTATTTTTCGCAATCTGCATAATTGCGCACCTCTTTCTGCAGTGGAATTGATGCGCCGCCGCCGAAGAATCTTGCCGTTGAACGGACGCGCCGACCCGAGCCCCCGAAAGCGTCTGTATCCGGCTGCCTTTGACTTGTCAAAGTACGCACTATTCAGTAAGATCCGCCGTCTAATTTACAGGGCGGCCCCTGAGGCTATAAAGAATGAAAACTTTTACTGCTAAACCGGAAACAGTAAAGCGCGACTGGTTTGTCGTCGACGCTGCAGGTCAGACCCTGGGTCGTCTGGCCACCGAAATCGCGAGCCGTCTGCGTGGCAAGCACAAGCCTGAGTACACTCCTCACGTTGACACCGGCGACTACATCGTCGTAATCAACGCTGAGCAGATCCGTGTTACCGGTGCTAAAACCACTGACAAAATGTACTACTCCCACTCCGGTTTCCCGGGCGGCATCAAGTCGATCAACTTTGAAAAGCTGATCGCCAAGGCCCCTGAGCGCGTGATCGAGACCGCGGTCAAAGGCATGCTGCCTAAGAACCCGCTGGGTCGCGACATGTACCGTAAGCTGAAAGTCTATGCGGGCGCTGCACACCCTCATACTGCTCAGCAGCCCCAAGAACTGAAGATTTAACGGAATAGTTCATTATGTCGGCGACTCAAAATTACGGCACTGGCCGTCGCAAGACCGCAACCGCACGCGTTTTCCTGCGTCCGGGTACTGGTAACATCTCCATCAACAACCGTTCGCTGGATAATTTCTTCGGCCGCGAAACTGCCCGCATGGTAGTTCGTCAGCCGCTGGAATTGACTGAGACTGTCGAGAAGTTCGACATCTACGTCACCGTGATCGGCGGTGGTGTAAGTGGTCAGGCTGGCGCAATCCGCCACGGCATCACTCGCGCTCTGATGGACTACGACGAGACTCTGCGCAGCGCCCTGCGTAAAGCCGGCTTCGTAACCCGCGATGCTCGTGAAGTTGAACGTAAGAAAGTCGGTCTGCGTAAAGCGCGTAAGCGTCCGCAGTACTCGAAGCGTTAATTCGCTTTCACGTTCAAAAAAAGAACGCCCAGTTTCCTCACGGAGCTGGGCGTTTTTTTGTGCCTGCGATTTATCAAAGAATTGCGCTGTGACAACTTGCCACATCCATAGACACCCTATACTACAAGGCTTGGGGGTGATGGGCTCCGGTAATTACCTTGTCAGAATTGGGGCTTTTCATTACCATTCGGCAAAATTTTTATAAGTACATAGATTTACTTAGTAGATGCCTGATTTAACAGGCCACAAAGCTGATGGGAGAGGACTGAATGAGCAATGACGGCGTGAATGCAGGCCGGCGTCGCTTCTTGGTAGCAGCCACATCCGTGGTGGGTGCTGCAGGAGCGGTGGGGGCTGCGGTCCCGTTCGTGGGGTCATGGTTTCCCAGTGCCAAGGCGAAAGCCGCAGGTGCACCGGTGAAAGTGAATGTCAGCAAAGTCGAGCCAGGCCAGCAGATGATTGCTGAGTGGCGCGGCCAGCCGGTGTTTATCGTCCGCCGTACGCCGGAAATCCTGGGGAATCTGAAGAAGATCGAGGGCCAGCTCGTTGACCCGACCTCCAAGAACTCGACACAACCGACTTACGTTGATCCGCAAACCCGTTCGATCAAGCCTGAGGTTCTGCTGCTGATCGGTATCTGCACGCACCTGGGTTGCTCGCCGACCTTCCGTCCCGAAGTGGCACCTGCGGATCTGGGTAAAGACTGGGTAGGCGGTTATTTCTGCCCTTGCCACGGTTCCCACTACGATCTGGCTGGCCGCGTCTACAAGTCGCAACCTGCGCCTTTGAACCTGCCGGTTCCCCCGCATTCCTATGAGACCGACGACATCATTGTCATTGGCGTCGATACGGAGAAAGCGTGATGAGCAAGTTCATGGATTGGGTTGACGCGCGCTTTCCCGCAACCAAGATGTGGGAAGACCATCTCAGCAAGTATTACGCTCCGAAAAACTTCAACTTCTTCTACTTTTTTGGCTCCCTGGCACTGCTCGTTCTGGTCAACCAGATCGTTACCGGTGTCTGGCTGACCATGAGCTACAACCCGTCGGCGGAAGAAGCGTTCGCTTCCGTCGAATACATCATGCGCGACGTCGAGTACGGCTCGATTCTGCGTCTGTTGCACTCCACTGGCGCTTCCGCGTTCTTCATCGTGGTCTATCTGCACATGTTCCGTGGCCTGCTCTACGGTTCGTACCAGAAGCCGCGTGAGCTGGTGTGGGTCTTCGGCATGCTGATCTACCTGGCGCTGATGGCTGAAGCCTTCATGGGTTACCTGCTACCGTGGGGCCAGATGTCCTACTGGGGGGCCCAGGTAATTATCTCGCTGTTTGGTGCGATCCCGGTCATCGGCAACGACCTGACCCAGTGGATTCGTGGTGACTACCTGATTTCCGGTATTACCCTGAACCGCTTCTTCGCCTTGCACGTGGTTGCCCTGCCGATCGTTATCCTGGGCCTGGTGGTGCTGCACATCCTGGCGTTGCACGAAGTCGGCTCGAACAACCCGGACGGCGTGGACATCAAGAAACACAAGGACGAAAACGGTATACCGCTGGACGGCATTGCTTTCCACCCGTACTACACGGTGAAAGATATCGTCGGCGTGGTGGTGTTCCTGTTCATCTTCTGCTCGATCGTGTTCTTCTTCCCGGAAATGGGCGGTTACTTCCTCGAAAAGCCGAACTTTGAAGTGGCGAACGCCTTCAAGACCCCGGAGCACATTGCTCCAGTCTGGTACTTCACCCCGTTCTACGCCATCTTGCGTGCGATTCCGGACAAGCTCTTCGGTGTGATCGCCATGGGCGCGGCCATTGCTGTGCTGTTCGTCCTGCCATGGCTGGACCGCAGCCCGGTCAAGTCGATGCGCTACAAAGGCTGGTTGAGCAAGATCTGGCTCTGGGTGTTCTGCATCGCGTTCGTGATCCTGGGTGTACTGGGCGTATTGGCCCCAACCCCTGAGCGTACGTTGCTGTCGCAGGTATGTACCTTCCTGTACTTCGCCTACTTCATTCTGATGCCGTTCTACACCAGGCTCGAGAAGACCAAACCGGTTCCGGAAAGGGTGACTGGCTGATGAAAAAACTATTTGCTGTATTGATGCTTGCTGCGCTGCCAGTGTTCGCTTTCGCAGCTGAGCACGGTGGCCCCGAGCTGGAAAAAGTCGACATTGACGTTTCCGATAAAGCAGCCATGCAGGACGGCGCGCGTACGTTCGCCAACTACTGCATGGGTTGCCACAGTGCCAAGTTCCAACGCTATGAGCGTGTTGCCGAAGACCTGGGCATTCCCCATGAGTTGATGCTGGAAAAACTGGTATTCACGGGAGCCAAGATCGGCGACCACATGAGCATCGGCATGCAGCCTGCGGACGCCAAGGCCTGGTTCGGTGCGGCGCCACCGGATCTGACCCTGGTTGCCCGTGTTCGCGGCACTGACTGGCTCTATGGCTACCTGAGATCGTTCTACGAGGATCCTTCGCGCCCATGGGGTGTGAACAACAAGGTCTTCCCGAACGTGGGTATGCCTAACGTCCTGGCCGGCCTGCAAGGTCGCCAGGTCGTCGGTTGCAAACAGGTTCAGATCGTCGAAGATGGCAAGAAGCAATACGATCCGTTGAACGGTGCGAAGCTGACTCATGAAGCGTGTGATCAACTGACCATCGTGCCGAAAAGCGGTGCTCTGACTGAAGAGCAGTTCGATGAGAAGGTCAAGAATCTGGTAACCTTCCTGGCTTACTCGGCTAACCCGGTTAAGCTGCAACATCAGCGCATCGGTACATACGTATTGTTGTACCTGGCGTTCTTCTTCGTATTCGCTTACCTGCTCAAACGCGAATACTGGAAAGACGTGCACTGATAAAGCTTCAAGCTATTGCTGTTAATCGCGCGCGCCCAAGGGCGCCTCTGAAGATGTAGCGAACCTGGTGATCCAGTCGTTACGAGAGGCGCCCTCTGGGCGCGCTCGTTTTTCCGCTTTCGATAATTTCTACAAGCGAGGAGGATCGCCATGGGCGTGACCAATCGGTTGGCCTGTTACTCCGACCCCGCCGACCACTATTCCCACCGAGTGCGCATCGTACTGGCAGAGAAGGGTGTCAGCGCCGAGATCATTTACGTGGAGGCTGGTCGCCAGCCACCTAAACTGATTGAAGTGAACCCTTACGGCAGCTTGCCCACCCTGGTCGATCGCGACCTGGCGTTGTGGGAGTCGACTGTGGTGATGGAATATCTGGATGAGCGTTACCCGCACCCGCCGCTACTGCCGGTTTATCCCGTGGCGCGTGCCAACAGTCGTCTGCTGATACACCGCATTCAGCGGGACTGGTGTGGTCTGGTGGACCTGATTCTGGATTCGCGGACCAAGGAAGCGGCCCGTGCCGTGGCTCGGAAAGAGTTGCGTGAAAGCCTGACGGGTGTGTCGCCACTGTTTGCCGACAAGCCGTTTTTCCTCAGTGAGGAACAAAGTCTGGTGGACTGCTGCCTACTACCAATACTCTGGCGATTGCCGATCCTGGGTATAGAACTGCCGCGGCCGGCCAAGCCGCTGCTTGATTATATGGAGCGCCAGTTTGCGCGTGAGGCTTTCCAGGCGAGTCTGTCTGGTGTCGAACGCGACATGCGCTAAGGCTTAAGGAGCCGCTATGAACTCCAGTCGACCTTATCTGGTCCGCGCGCTCTATGAGTGGATTGTGGACAATGATTGCACCCCGCACATGCTGGTCAATTCCGAGTATCCGTCGGTGCAGGTGCCTCAGGGTTTTGCCAGTGACGGACAGATTGTCCTGAACGTATCGCCACAAGCCGTGCGCCACTTGCACATGGACAACGAGGCGGTCAGTTTCGAGGGGCGCTTTGGTGGTGTGCCGCACACCTTGTACGTGCCCATTGCATCGATCCTGGGTATCTACGCCCGGGAGAACGGCCAGGGCATGGTGTTTGATCTGGAATCGCCGATGGGCGAGGACGAAGAGATCGAACCGGATGACGATCTTCCACCACCTGACAGCGAGCCGCCGCGTCCAAGCGGTCGACCCAGTCTGAAAGTGGTGAAGTAATAAAAAAGGCGATCCGCAAGGATCGCCTTTTTTATTACGTTGTAGGAGCGAGCTTGCTCGCGATGAGATCAAGGGCGACGCGTTATTCCTGAAAGTCGCGTCATCGTTTACGTCCATCGCGAGCAAGCTCGCTCCCACAGGGGGGGATCAGTCGATGTACTCAAACAGCTTCACAATCTTCTGCACACCGGAAACACCTTGCACCAGGTTGGTCGCCTGCGCAGCTTCCTGTTTGGTCAGCAGGCCCAGCATGTAGACAATGCCGTTTTCAGTGACGACCTTGATGCGCGAGCCGGGGATGTTCGCATCGGCAAGCATCTGGGTCTTGATCTTGGTGGTCAGCCAGGTGTCGTTCTGGCGAGCCAGCAGCGAGGAGGGGGGCAGGATTTGCAGTTCGTTGTGCACCTGCTTCACGCGCTGAACGGCGGCGGCGGCCTGTTCGGCCTTGGCCTTGAGGTCTGCGCGTGGCGTTTGCCCGGCGAGCAGCACGACACCGTTGAAGCTGGTGACGACGATGTGTGAGTCTTTATCCAGGGCCGGGTCGGCCTTGGCGACGTTCACGCCAACCTTGGTGTCGATCAGGGAGTCGTCGATCTTGCTGCCCAGCGTACGAGTACCGCGGTCATCTTCAATCGGTGCTTCACGGCTGGCAGTCACTACCGAGGTGCAGCCGCTGATGCCGAGGCACAGGGTCAAGGCCAGTAGGCCAAGGCGATTAGGGGTCATTCTTCACTCCCGAACAATTGGCTGTCGATCAAGTCGCAAAGGCAATGGATCGCCAGCAGGTGGACTTCTTGAATACGAGCGGTGACGTTGGCCGGTACGCGAATCTCGACGTCCTCGGGCAACAGCAGCGACGCCATGCCGCCGCCATCACGTCCCGTCAATGCTACGACAATCATTTCGCGATCATGTGCGGCCTGGATCGCTTGAATTATGTTGGCCGAGTTGCCGCTGGTGGAGATAGCCAGCAACACGTCGCCCGGTTGGCCGAGTGCGCGGATCTGCTTGGAGAAGATTTCGTTGTAGCTGTAGTCGTTGGCGATCGAGGTGATCGTCGAGCTGTCGGTCGTCAGGGCGATGGCCGGCAGGCTCGGGCGCTCGCGCTCAAAGCGATTGAGCAGCTCGGATGAAAAGTGCTGGGCATCACCGGCGGAGCCGCCGTTACCACAGGAAAGCATTTTGCCTTCGTTGAGCAGGGCGTTGACCATGACCTGGCTGGCTTGCTCGATGTGCGGTGCAAGTACTTCCATCGCCTGTTGCTTGGTGTCGATACTGGCCTGAAAAAGCTGGCGAATTCGGGATTGCATGTCCATCTGTGTGACCTTAATTAGCGCGGCTGTTCGGCACGTGAATGTGCAGCCCGCAAAGCAAAGAGCAAAAGTGTTGGGTGATAGTGTCCGGTTCGCAATGCCGGCGATCAGCCGTCGAAGGCATTCTGTAGCCAGTTCAACTGATCGAGGTTGCTGTCGATGGCAATCACGTCGAAGCGGCAAGGGGAATTGGCCCAGCGCGACTCGCGCTGAAGAAAATATTGCGCGGCGAAAATCAGTTTTTGCCGTTTGCGCTCATCGATGCTATCGAGCGCGCCACCCCATTGAGTGTTTTTTCTGTAGCGGACTTCAACGAATACTACTGTATCGCCATCTAGCATGACCAGATCAAGCTCGCCGCGTTTACATAACCAGTTCTGCGCCAGCAGGCGCAGACCCCGTTGTTGGAGATGCTCGAGCGCATGGCGCTCGGCATCCTTACCGCTTTGCTGGCGTGACCTGTCAGGCATCAGCGAGAGGTGTCCGGCAGGCGCTGAACCTGGCCGTTGGCGAACTCGGCCCATGGCAACTGGCGCACGACCCGCTGGCTCTGACTCATGCCAAGTCTGCCCGATTCACCGTCGATTCGGCTGTCCGGCAGAGACTTGAGCTGGCCCAGGCGCGGCGCCAGTCGATAGGCGTCCACGCCCATCGCATACAGGCGCCCCAGGCTGCCGGCGGCTTGAGGCCATTGGGCGGTGACCTGGCGGCGCAGTGGATCATTGGCGTCCAGCAGCCATGGCGTCTCGCAGAAGCGAATGCCATTCATATCGTTGTACTGGTTGATGTCACCGCTGGCGCTGAACACGTGAGAGGTGGCGTAGACCGGCACATCGCCTGCGTACTGAAAGTTCAGGGTCGGTTTGATCTGTTGGGCCTGCTGCGGCGTTGCGGCGAGGAAGATGAACTCGATGTCCTGGCGGCGCGACGGCTGGGCGGCTACTTGAGAACCAACCGTGCTTTGCAGGCTCTTGGCGCGGCCTTCGCTCTGGCGCAGCTGGAACATGTCGGCAATTTGCTGGGCCAGCTGGACCGGTTGATCGACGCGTTCGGTAACAACGATAGTGCCGCCATTGGCTTGCCAATCCTGGCTGAACGCCTTGAGCACGCGGTCGCCCCATTCACCTTTCGGCACCATGATGGCTGCGCGATGCAGGCCATCGGCGCGAGCGCGGCGCGACACTTCACGGGCTTCGTCTTCAGCGGCAAGGCCGAACTGGAACAACTGCGCCGGGCCTTGATCGCCCTCGCTGTAGTTCAGCGCCAGGGTGGTGATCGGCAATTGCGGGCGAGAGCTCAGCTGTTTGACCAGTGGCTTCTCCAGCGGGCCGACGACCAGTTGCACGCCATCGGCCTGGGCCTTGCGGTAGAACTCGTCCATGGAAGTCAGGCGCGAGCTGTCATAAAACTCGATGGCGGGTGGTTTCTGCCCGGCCTGTTGGGCCTGGTAGTGAGCGGCCATGAAACCGTCGCGCAGTGCTTTGCCGACCGAGGCCAATGGGCCGTCCTGCGGCAGCAGCAGGGCGATCTTGCTCAGAGGCTGGCTGGCCAGTTCCTTGAGCTGGGTCAGTGGCTGCGGCAATTGAATGGCTGCCGGGTGTTTCGGATTCCGTGAGCGCCAGTTGTCGATGGCCGCTTGTTGCTGTTCCAGGGTGCCGGCGGATTTCACCGCCAGCGCCAGGGCCATCCAGCCGCCGAGGTCATCGGCGGTGTTTGGCTGCAACTGCTCGGTTGGCAGCGAAGCGATCAGGACCCAGATGGCTTCGTGGTTTTTGCGGGCGGCTTCACCGCTGAGCATCGGCGCGATAAAAATGCGCTCGCGAGCGGCGGCGAGGGTCTGGCCATCGGCTTCAAGTGCGCGGGCGTGAACGGTGCCGGTACGGACCTGTTGTTCGACAGGCAGTTCGCTCAAGCGTTGCAGGCTCGGATGGCTCAAGGCGGTCAGTGCTGCCTTGGGCTGATTGCGGGTCATGGCCAATTCAGCCGCCAGGGTGTTGGCGAAAATCTGCTGGCCCGGCTTGAGTTGCTCGATGGGCACCTGTTGCAGGATTTGCGCGGACTGGCCGGCATTGCCCTGGTGATAGGCCAGGTCGGCAGCACTCAAGCGCAGCAGGGCGGCATCTTCCGGTGATTTGCTTTGGGCGGCCTTCTCAAGCAGCTGCTCGATACTGGCGTCCGGTGTCCGTGGAAGTTCGCCAAGGCTGGAGGAGGGCGAGCTGGCGCAAGCCGCCAGCAAGGCAGCGAGGCAGAGGGCAGATAACAGCCGCAGGCAAGCGATCATGTAAGCGTTCCTGATACTCGATCAAATTAGCGTGGAATTGTACCCAAGCACTGGCCGGGGCGCGATGTTACTGGCGTGAATCGATCAATTTAGCTGGTGTAAATGTTGCGCCAGTGCACAAACGGTCGCCGAAGCCGCGTTTGGTTGCGCGTATCGCGAGTCTCGCTACGCGCTACAATGGCGACTTTTACCGATCATGAGGTGTGCGCTTTGACTGCTCCAGGTGCTTTGAATTCCGCTGCTGGCTCGCTTTATGTGGTGGCGACGCCCATCGGCAACCTGGATGACATCAGTGCGCGGGCGCTGAAGATTCTGCGTGAAGTGGCCTTGATCGCCGCGGAAGACACCCGCCATTCCCTGCGCTTGATGCAACACTTCGGCATTTCGACGCCATTGGCGGCCTGCCATGAGCACAACGAGCGGGATGAAGGTAGTCGCTTTATCACTCGCCTGCTTGCCGGTGACAACGTGGCGTTGATCTCCGATGCCGGGACGCCGCTGATTTCCGATCCGGGTTATCACCTGGTGCGGCAGGCCCGGGCTGCGGGTATCAATGTGGTGCCGGTTCCGGGGGCCTGTGCGTTGATTGCCGCGTTGTCGGCGGCGGGGCTGCCTTCCGACCGTTTCATATTCGAAGGTTTTCTCCCGGCCAAGGCAGTGGGGCGGCGAGCGCGCCTCGAGCAGGTAAAGGAAGAGCCTCGCACATTGATCTTCTATGAGGCGCCGCATCGCATCCTTGAATGCCTGCAAGACATGGAACTGGTGTTCGGCCCCGAGCGTCTCGCGCTACTTGCGCGCGAGCTGACCAAGACGTTTGAAACCCTCAAGGGGCTGCCGCTGGCTGAGCTGCGCGAGTTTGTCGAGTCGGACAGCAATCAGCAGCGCGGCGAGTGCGTGGTATTGGTGGCGGGCTGGTCTGCGCCCGAGGAGGAGGGCGCCGTCAGCAGTGAAGCGATGCGCATCCTCAACCTGTTGCTCGAAGAAATGCCGCTCAAGCGTGCGGCGGCGTTGGCGGCGCAAATCACCGGCGAGCGAAAGAATGTGCTGTACCAGATTGCGCTGGATAAACAGAAGGGGGAGTAAAACCCGACGTACCGGCGCGCTCAAAGGCGCTTAGCGCTTGTTCTTCGGGCGCTCTGCCGGTAACCTTCGCGGTGGAGAGTCGATCGGACAGTCGCTGCCCTCTATGAAAATTAGGGGGGGGAGGAAAGTCCGGGCTCCATAGGGCGAAGTGCCAGGTAATGCCTGGGAGGCGTGAGCCTACGGAAAGTGCCACAGAAAATAACCGCCTAAGCGCTTCGGCGCCGGTAAGGGTGAAAAGGTGCGGTAAGAGCGCACCGCACGTCTGGCAACAGTTCGTGGCTAGGTAAACCCCACTTGGAGCAAGACCAAATAGGGTCCCAAGGCGTGGCCCGCGCTGGGACCGGGTAGGTTGCTAAAGATGTCCAGTGATGGCCATCGTAGACGAATGACTGTTCAAGACAGAACCCGGCTTACAGATCGACTCTCCACCTTTTTCTCCCCTCTGCTTAAATCATTGAGCAAGGGGGATGGTGATAGCAATTTCCCTCCTTGCACATTCATCCGCAGAACCTCTTTTGTAATACCAAAAAAATCTTACTCTTAATAAATTACTTTAACTTCCGAACGCAGCCTTCTGTGCTGATTCAAGTTATCGGGCAGTTTCATCCGCCGGATTCTCGTTGCTCCTCCCTTAATGCTCCTAAATCTCAGTTCTGTAAGGGTTTTCCTTTAACCCGCGCCTTGACGGTGTGGTGGGCGCATTCCTATAGTGTGCACAAGTGGCGAAAAGTGGCATGAAGTGGGTTTTTTGAACTCAAAACGCTAAAATTTGGAGAAACGCTGACGTGTTTCGCGGAGCCAACGCTATCAGTCTCGATGCAAAGGGCCGTCTCGCCATGCCGAGCCGGTACCGTGACGAGCTCGTTTCGCGTAGTTCCGGTCAGTTGATTGTCACGATTGATGCCGTTGATCCTTGTTTATGTGTTTACCCGCTCGATGAGTGGGAAATTATTGAAACCAAACTGCGCGCACTGCCTTCGCTTCGCGAAGAGAACCGTCGCCTGCAACGTTTACTGATTGGTAATGCCGTCGACCTCGAGCTCGATGGCAGTGGTCGTTTTCTGGTTCCGCCGCGTCTTCGTGAATATGCCAAGTTGGATAAGCACGCGATGTTGGTAGGCCAACTGAACAAGTTCCAATTGTGGGACGAGGATGCCTGGAACGCGGTTTCTGCCGCTGACCTGGCTGCTATTCAACAACCGGGCGCGATGCCTGATGAACTGCGTGATTTGATCCTGTGACTATTGATAGCGGCTTTAACCACATCACCGTACTGCTTGACGAAGCCGTCGAGGCTCTCGCCGTACGTCCTGATGGCTGCTATCTGGACGGCACGTTCGGGCGCGGCGGGCACAGCCGGTTGATCCTCAGCCAGCTCGGTCCTGATGGTCGGTTGCTCGGATTCGATAAAGATCCACAAGCGATTGCCACCGGGCAGACGCTAGCGGCCGAAGACGGCCGCTTTGTCGTTGTGCAGCGCAGCTTTGCCGAGCTCGGTGCCGAAGTGGCCGAGCGCGGCATGAACGGCAAGGTCAGCGGTGTGTTGCTCGATCTGGGCGTGTCTTCGCCACAGCTTGACGATCCTGAGCGTGGTTTCAGTTTCCTCAATGACGGTCCGCTGGACATGCGCATGGATCCGTCCCGCGGAATCAGCGCTGCCGAATTCGTCAACACCGCACCCGTGGAAGAAATCGCCCGGGTGTTCAAGGAATACGGCGAAGAGCGCTTCTCCGGGCGCATGGCCCGTGCCGTGGTCGAGCGTCGCGACATCAAGCCATTCGAGCGCACCGGTGATCTGGCAGAAGTCCTGAAAGTCGCCAACCCGGCGTGGGAAAAGGGCAAGAACCCTGCAACCCGTGCATTCCAGGGATTGCGTATTCACGTCAACAACGAACTGGGTGATCTGGAAACCGGCCTCGAAGCCGCGCTGGATTGCCTGGAAGTGGGCGGTCGCCTGGTGGTGATCAGCTTCCACTCGCTGGAAGACCGTATCGTCAAACTGTTCATGCGCAAGCTGGTGAAAGGCGAAGCCGACAACCTGCCGCGCAACCTGCCGGTTCGGCATGTCGCCTTCGAACCGAAAATCAAAGTCCATGGCAAAGCGCAGACGGCCTCCGACGCCGAACTCAAAGCCAACCCACGTTCCCGTAGCGCTGTCATGCGTGTGGCGGAGAAGCTGCGGTGAGCAAGCTTTTCGCCAAGCCACTGCCCGGCGGAAGCTTCTTCATGCTGCTGCTGTTTGTCGGCGTGCTCGTGTCGGCCATCGGCGTGTCTTACAGCGCGCACTGGAATCGCCAGTTGCTGAACTCGCTGTACAACGAGTTGAGCGTGCGCGACAAGGCACAGGCCGAGTGGGGCCGGTTGATTTTGGAACAGAGCACCTGGACGGCCCACAGTCGTATCGAAGTGCTGGCCTCCGAACAATTGAAAATGCACATCCCCGGTGCCGCTGACGTGAAGATGGTGGCGCCATGATGAAACTCGAAGGCGCTCTCTTTCCGTGGCGGTTCCGCGTAGTGCTGGGGTTGCTTGGCGTCATGGTGGCTGCGATTGCCTGGCGCATCATCGACCTGCAAGTGGTCGACCGTGACTTCCTTAAAGGTCAGGGCGATGCGCGCAGCGTTCGTCATATTCCGATTCCCGCTCACCGTGGTCTGATCACCGACCGTAACGGCGAACCTTTGGCCGTCAGTACCCCGGTGACTACGCTGTGGGCCAACGCCAAGGAAATGCAGCTGGAGAAAGACAAGTGGCCAGCACTGGCCGCCGCGCTGGGACAAGATCCGAAAGCCCTGACCGAGCGTCTTGAAGCCCAGGCCAACAAAGAATTCATTTACCTGGTGCGCGGGCTGACGCCTGAGCAGGGTCAGGCCGTGCTTGACCTGAAAGTACCGGGTGTCTACGGCATCGAAGAGTTCCGGCGCTTTTATCCTGCCGGTGAGGTCACCGCCCACATGGTCGGGTTTACCGACATCGACGATCACGGTCGCGAAGGCGTCGAACTGGCCTACGACGAATGGCTGGCCGGGGTCCCTGGCAAGCGTCAGGTGATCAAGGACCGGCGCGGCCGGCTGATCAAGGATGTCCAGGTTACCAAAAACGCCAAGGCCGGCAAGCCCTTGGCGTTGTCCATTGACCTGCGCCTGCAATACCTGGCCAACCGTGAATTGCGCAACGCGATCATCGAGAACGGCGCCAAGGCCGGCAGCCTGGTGATCATGGACGTGAAGACCGGCGAGATTCTCGCGATGGTCAACCAGCCGACCTACAACCCGAACAACCGTCGCAACCTGCAACCGGCGATGATGCGCAACCGCGCGATGATCGACGTGTTCGAGCCGGGTTCGACCATGAAAGCGATTTCCATGAGCGCCGCGATTGAAACCGGGCGCTGGAAGCCGAGCGACACTGTCGAGGTGTATCCAGGCAGCTTGCAGATTGGTAAATACACCATCAAGGACGTATCCAAGACTGAAGGCCCGGTGCTCGACCTGACCGGTATCCTGATCAACTCCAGTAACGTTGGCATGAGCAAGGTCGCATTCGACATCGGCGGCGAAACCATTTTCCGCCTGGCGCAGAAGGTCGGCCTCGGTCAGGACACTGGCCTGGGCTTCCCGGGCGAGCGCGTCGGCAACCTGCCGAACTACCGCGAATGGCGCAAGGCGGAAACCGCCACGCTGTCCTACGGCTACGGTATTTCCGTGACTGCGATCCAGTTGGTCCACGCCTTCTCGGCCTTGGCCAACAACGGTCGCCTCGCGCCGCTGACCCTGATCAAAACTGACAAGGCGCCGCAAACCACTCAGGTGTTGCCGGAGGCGGTTGCGAAAACCATGCAAGGCATGCTGCAACAAGTAATCGAGGCCCCGCGTGGTGTGTTCCGTGCGCAGGTGCCGGCGTATCACGTGGGCGGCAAGTCGGGTACCGCACGTAAAACCTCGGTCGGCACCAAGGGTTACGCCGAGAACTCGTACCGCTCGCTGTTCGCCGGTTTCGGCCCGATGAGCGATCCGCGCTACGCCATCGTGGTGGTGATCGATGAACCGACCAAGGCCGGTTACTTCGGCGGCCTGGTTTCCGCGCCGGTGTTCAGTCGCGTGATGTCGGGCACCCTGCGCCTGATGAACATTACGCCGGACAACCTGCCACCCACTCAACAAGCGAACGCAACACCGGTCGTTCCGCTGAAAGCTAATGGAGGGCGCGGCTGATGTCTCTGAGCCTGAACAAAATATTCCCTCACGCCGGCCACGATCTGCTGATTCGCGAACTCGCCCTGGACAGCCGCAATGTGCGCGCGGGCGATCTGTTCCTCGCCGTGCCGGGCGGGAAATTCGATGGGCGCGCGCATATCGCTGACGCCTTGCAGCGCGGCGCTGCAGCGGTGGCCTATGAAGTAGAAGGCGCCACGGTCCTGCCGATCACTGAAGTGCCGCTGATTCCGGTCAAAGGTCTGGCGGCCCAACTGTCGGACATCGCCGGGCGTTTTTATGGCGAGCCGAGCCATCACCTGAACCTGGTGGGCGTGACCGGCACCAACGGCAAGACCAGCGTGACCCAATTGGTCGCCCAGGCACTGGACCTGCTCGGCCAGCACTGCGGCCTGGTCGGCACCCTCGGTTCCGGTTTCTACGGCGCACTGGAAAGCGGCCTGCACACCACGCCGAACCCGATTGCCGTGCAAGCGACCCTGGCGGACCTGAAAAAGGCCGGGGCCAAAGCCGTGGCGATGGAGGTTTCTTCCCATGGCCTGGACCAGGGCCGCGTGACCGCATTGGCCTTCGATGTGGCGGTGATGACCAATCTGTCCCGCGATCACCTGGATTACCACGGCACCATGCAGGCTTACGGCGAAGCCAAGGCCCAGCTGTTTGCCTGGAATGATTTGAAATGCCGCGTGGTCAACCTCGACGACGAGTTCGGTCGGCAACTGGCCGCCGACAAGCGCGAGTCGCGGCTGATCACCTATAGCCTGGAAGATTCCAGCGCCTACCTGTATTGCCGCCAGGCGCAATTCGACGACGAAGGCGTGCGCGCCACGCTGGTCACGCCACAGGGCGAGCATCACTTGCGCAGCACCTTGCTCGGTCGCTTCAACCTGAGCAATGTCCTGGCGGCGGTCGGTGCGCTGCTCGGTCTGGATTACGCCCTGGACGAAATCCTCAAGGTGCTGCCGAAGCTCGAAGGCCCTGCCGGGCGCATGCAGCGTCTGGGCGGTGGCTCGCAGCCGCTGGTGGTGGTCGACTACGCCCACACCCCGGATGCGCTGGAAAAAGTACTGCTGGCCCTGCGTCCACACGCCAAAGGCCGGTTGTTGTGCCTGTTTGGCTGTGGCGGTGACCGCGATCGCGGCAAGCGTCCGTTGATGGCCGAAGTGGTCGAACGCCTGGCCGATGGCGTGCTGGTAACAGATGACAACCCGCGTACGGAAGATCCGTCAGTGATTTTCGATGACATCCGTGCCGGTTTCACGGCTGTGGATAAAGTGGCGTTCGTTGCCGGTCGCGGTCAGGCGATTGCCCGGTTGATCGCCAGCGCATCGGTGGACGACGTGATTGTCCTGGCCGGCAAAGGTCACGAGGACTATCAGGAAATCAACGGCGAGCGTCATGCCTTCTCCGATCTGGTCGAGGCCGATCATGCCTTGACCGCGTGGGAGGTGGCCCATGCTTAAGGCCTTGAAGCTGAGCGAACTGACTGCTGCGCTGAATGCTCGCCTGGTGTCCGTCGATGCCAGTTTCGACGGTGTCAGCATCGACAGCCGTGCGATCAAGCCGGGTCAGCTGTTTATTGCCCTGACCGGGCCACGTTTCGATGGTCATGATTATCTGAATGACGTGGCGGCCAAAGGCGCCGTCGCGGCGCTGGTCGAGCGTGAGGTCGCCGACAGTACGCTGCCGCAACTGCTGGTCAAGGACGCCCGTCAGGCACTGGGGCAACTGGGTGCGTTGAACCGTGCCGCGTTCACCCAACCTGTTGCCGCCGTGACCGGCTCCAGCGGCAAGACCACGGTCAAGGAAATGCTTGCGAGCATCCTGCGCACGCGCGGCGCGGTGCTGGCGACCCGTGGCAATCTGAACAACGACCTTGGCGTACCGTTGACCTTGCTCGAACTGGCGCCGGAGCACACCGCCGCGGTGATCGAGCTGGGGGCCTCGCGCCTGGGTGAAATCGCCTACACCGTCGGCTTGACCAAGCCGCATGTGGCCATTCTCAACAATGCCGGGACCGCCCACGTCGGCGAATTCGGCGGCCCGGAAAAAATCGTCGAGGCCAAGGGCGAGATTATCGAAGGGCTGGATGCCGATGGCGTCGCCGTTCTCAATCTCGACGACAAGGCATTCGGTATCTGGAAGGCGCGCGCCGGTGATCGCAAAGTGCTGACGTTTGCGTTGAGCAACACCAGCGCCGATTTCCATGCCAGTGACCTGGCCACCGATGCCCGCGGCTGCCCGGCGTTCAACCTGCACAGTCCTGAAGGTGTGGAGCGTGTTCAACTGAACCTGCTCGGCACCCATAACGTCGCCAATGCCATGGCCGCCGCCGCTGCCGCCCATGCCTTGGGGGTGTCGCTGTTTGGTATCGCCACCGGCCTTGGCGCGGTGCAACCGGTCAAGGGTCGAACCGTCGCGCAACTGGCCAGCAATGGCATGCGCGTGATTGATGACACTTACAACGCGAACCCCACCTCCATGTGCGCCGCCGTTGATATACTCGCCGGCTTTTCCGGCCGCACCGTTCTGGTGCTCGGGGATATCGCCGAGTTGGGCGAGTGGGCGGAGCAAGGGCACCGCGACGTGGGCGAGTACGCCCGTGGCAAGGTTTCTGCGCTGTACGCCGTCGGGCCAATGATGGCCCACGCCGTGAACGCATTCGGTCCACAGGCTTTTCACTTCAGCACGCAGGCTGAGCTGATCAAGGCCCTGGGCGCCGAGCAAGACACAAACACCACCATTTTGATCAAGGGGTCGCGCAGCGCTGCGATGGAAAACGTCGTCGCCGCTTTGTGCGGGTCCAGTCTGGAGAAACATTAATGCTGCTGCTGCTAGCGGAGTATCTGCAACAGTTCTACAAAGGCTTCGCGGTCTTCCAGTACCTGACCCTGCGCGGGATTCTCGGTGTACTGACCGCGCTGGTTTTGTCGCTGTGCTACGGCCCGTGGATGATCCGCACTTTGCAGAACCGTCAGATCGGTCAATCCGTTCGCAATGACGGCCCGCAGTCGCACCTGTCCAAGTCGGGTACACCGACCATGGGCGGCGCGCTGATTCTGTCGTCCATCGGTGTCAGCACCCTGCTTTGGGCTGACCTGACCAACCGTTACGTCTGGGTCGTACTGCTGGTGACCTTGCTGTTCGGCGCCATCGGCTGGGTCGACGACTATCGCAAGGTGATCGAGAAAAACTCCCGCGGCCTGCCAAGCCGCTGGAAGTATTTCTGGCAGTCGGTATTTGGCCTGGGCGCGGCGATCTTCCTTTATGTGACGGCTGCCACTCCGGTGGAAACCACACTGATCCTGCCGATGCTCAAGGACTACAGCATTCCGCTGGGCGCAGGCTTCATCGTCCTGACCTATTTCGTGATTGTCGGTTCGAGCAACGCGGTCAACCTGACCGACGGCCTCGACGGCCTGGCGATCATGCCGACGGTGATGGTTGGCGGCGGTCTGGGTATCTTCTGCTACCTGTCGGGTAACGTGAAGTTCGCCGAATACCTGCTGATTCCTTATGTACCGGGCGCCGGTGAATTGATCGTGTTCTGTGGCGCACTGATCGGAGCCGGCCTGGGCTTCCTCTGGTTCAACACCTACCCGGCACAAGTCTTCATGGGTGACGTCGGCGCACTGGCGCTGGGCGCGGCCCTGGGCACCATCGCAGTGATTGTCCGTCAGGAAATCGTCCTGTTCATCATGGGCGGCGTGTTCGTGATGGAAACCCTGTCAGTCGTCATTCAGGTCGCCTCTTTTAAACTGACCGGTCGCCGCGTATTCCGCATGGCGCCCATCCACCACCACTTTGAACTCAAGGGTTGGCCCGAGCCACGTGTGATCGTCCGTTTCTGGATCATCACCGTGATTCTCGTGCTGATCGGCCTTGCCACCCTGAAGCTGAGGTAGAAACTCGTGTCTCTGATCGCTTCTGACCACTTCCGCATCGTTGTCGGCCTCGGCAAGAGCGGCATGTCCCTGGTTCGCTTCCTGGCGAACCGGGGCGTGGCGTTTGCCGTGGCCGATACGCGGGACAATCCACCGGAACTGGCCACGCTCAAGCGTGACTATCCGCACGTGGAAGTGCGTTGTGGCGAGCTGGACGTCGAGTTCCTGTGCCGTGCCGACGAACTGTACGTCAGCCCCGGCCTGGCGCTGGCGACCCCGGCCCTGCAGGCTGCTGCCGCCCGTGGCGTGAAATTGTCCGGTGACATCGAGCTGTTCGCGCGTAACGCGAAGGCGCCGATCGTGGCCATCAGCGGTTCCAACGCGAAAAGCACCGTCACCACCCTGGTCGGCGAAATGGCGGCTGCGGCGGGCAAGCGTGTTGCCGTCGGTGGCAACCTCGGTACCCCGGCGCTGGACCTGCTGCGCGACGACGTCGAGTTGTACGTGATGGAGTTGTCGAGTTTCCAGCTGGAAACCACCGATCAACTCAACGCCGAAGTGGCAACTGTGCTCAACATCAGCGAAGACCACATGGACCGTTACAGCGGTCTGCCGGCCTATCACCTGGCCAAGCACCGGATCTTCCGTGGCGCCCGGCAGTTCGTGGTCAATCGCCAGGATGCCCTGAGTCGCCCGTTGATCGGCGAGGGCCAGCCGTGCTGGACCTTCGGCCTGAGCAAACCCGATTTCAAGGCCTTCGGTATCCGTGAAGAAGACGGCGAGAAATACCTGGCCTTCGAATTCCAGAACCTGATGCCGGTGCGCGAATTAAAGATTCGTGGCGCCCACAACCAGTCCAACGCCCTGGCGGCCCTGGCCCTGGGCCATGCGGTCGGCCTGCCGTTCGATGCCATGCTGTCGAGCCTGCGCACCTTCGCCGGTCTCGAGCATCGCTGCCAATGGGTCCGCGACCTCGACGGCGTGGGCTATTACAACGATTCCAAAGCCACCAACGTTGGCGCCGCGCTGGCGGCCATCGAAGGCCTGGGTGCGGACATCGACGGCAAGATCGTGCTGATCGCCGGCGGCGACGGCAAGGGTGCCGAGTTCAAGGACCTGCGCGATCCGGTGGCGGCCAACTGCCGCGCCGTGATCCTGATGGGCCGCGATTCCGACAAGATCGGCGAAGCCATCGGCGATGGGGTACCGCTGATCCGCGCCGGCTCCCTGGTCGAAGCCGTCGAGCAATGCCGCGCCGCTGCCCAGCCGGGCGATGTGGTGCTGCTGTCGCCAGCCTGCGCCAGTTTCGACATGTTCAAGAACTACGAAGACCGTGGTCACCAGTTCGTCCAAGCCGTGGAGGAACTGGCATGAGCCTGAAAGACATCATCAAGCCATACCCTTCGCCGATCATCACCGGGCGCGGTATCGACCTCGATTTCCCGATGCTCGCCGGTTGCCTGACGCTGCTCGGCCTGGGGCTGATCATGATTGCCTCGGCATCGACCGAAGTGGCGGCCGTGCAGTCGGGCAGCGCCCTGTACTACATGATTCGCCACCTTATTTATGTGGTGCTGGGCCTGGGTGCCTGCATCGTCACCATGATGATCCCGATTGCCACCTGGCAACGCCTGGGCTGGTTGATGCTGCTGGGGGCATTCGGCTTGCTGGTGATGGTGATCATTCCCGGGATCGGCCGTGAAGTTAACGGCTCGATGCGCTGGATCGGCTTCAGTTTCTTCAACGTCCAGCCTTCCGAGATCGCCAAGGTGTTCGTGGTGATCTACCTCGCCGGTTATCTGGTGCGTCGTCAGAAAGAAGTGCGCGAAAGCTGGATGGGCTTTTTCAAGCCGTTCATCGTGCTGCTGCCGATGGCGGGCCTGCTGCTGATGGAGCCGGACTTCGGTGCCACCGTCGTGATGATGGGAGCGGCGGCGGCGATGCTGTTCCTTGGCGGCGTCGGGCTGTTCCGTTTTTCCCTGATGGTGGTCCTGGCTGTCGGCGCGGTGGTGCTGTTGATTCAAATGCAGCCTTATCGAATGGCGCGTCTGACCAACTTCGCCGACCCGTGGGCCGACCAGTTCGGTGCCGGCTATCAGTTGTCCCAGGCATTGATCGCTTTCGGTCGCGGCGAATGGCTGGGCGTCGGCCTGGGCAACAGCGTGCAGAAACAGTTCTACCTGCCGGAAGCCCACACTGACTTCGTGTTCTCGGTCCTGGCCGAAGAACTGGGTGCGGTAGGTTCCCTGTGCACCGTGGCACTGTTCGTTTTCGTGTGTATTCGTGGCATGTACATCGGTTTGTGGGCTGAAAAGGCCAAGCAGTTTTTCGCGGCTTATGTTGCCTACGGTTTGTCCTTTCTGTGGATCGGTCAATTCCTGATCAACATCGGCGTGAACGTGGGCCTGCTTCCGACCAAGGGCCTGACGCTGCCGTTCCTCAGTTATGGCGGTAGTTCGTTGGTGATTTGCTGTGCCTGTCTCGGCTTGTTGCTGCGCATCGAGTGGGAAAGTCGAACCCACCTGGGCAGTGAGGAGATGGAGTTCCATGAGAGCGACTTCGCCGAGGAGCCGCACCATGGGCGCTAATGTCATGATCATGGCTGGCGGCACCGGTGGCCACGTGTTCCCGGCGCTGGCCTGTGCCCGCGAATTCCAGGCACGCGGCTATACCGTGCACTGGCTCGGCACCCCGCGTGGCATCGAGAACGACCTGGTGCCGGCCGCCGGTATCGAGCTGCATCGGATCAACGCCAGCGGTCTGCGCGGCAAGGGCAAGCTGTCGATGCTCAAGGCGCCGTTCATGTTGCTCAAGTCGGTCTGGCAGGCGCGGGCGATCATTCGCCGTCTGCAACCGGTCTGTGTCGTGGGCTTTGGTGGTTATGTGACCGGTCCGGGGGGCGTTGCCGCCAAGCTGGCCGGTGTGCCGGTGATCGTTCACGAGCAGAACGCAGTGGCCGGTACCGCCAATCGGTTGCTGGTGCCGTTGGCCGCCCGAGTCTGTGAAGCGTTCCCCGACACCTTTACCCTGTCGAGCAGCCGTCGGACCACCGGTAATCCGGTGCGCAC
This sequence comes from Pseudomonas sp. GW821-FHT01C01, assembly GCF_059422645.1. NCBI lineage: Bacteria > Pseudomonadati > Pseudomonadota > Gammaproteobacteria > Pseudomonadales > Pseudomonadaceae > Pseudomonas > Pseudomonas sp. GW821-FHT01C01. The sequence continues at coordinate 119,576 of NZ_JBWKXF010000010.1, forward strand.
CGAACTGTTCCTCGAGACATCGCGACCCGCCCTGGCCGGTCGCAAGGCGCGTTTGCTGATCCTGGGCGGAAGCCTGGGCGCAGAGCCGTTGAACAAGTTGCTGCCTGAAGCCCTGTCGCAAGTCGCTGCCGACTTGCGTCCGGAAGTGTTCCATCAGGCCGGCAAAAACCACGATGAAGTGACTGCAGAGCGCTATCGCGCGGCTGGCGTCGAGGCGCAGGTGCAGCCCTTCATCAAAGACATGGCCCAAGCCTACAGCTGGGCCGACCTGGTGGTATGTCGCGCAGGCGCGCTGACCGTCAGTGAACTGGCCGCTGCCGGTCTGCCCTCGATGCTGGTGCCCTTGCCCCATGCCATTGACGATCACCAGACCCGCAACGCCGAATATTTGGCCCGTGAAGGTGCAGCCTTCCTGATGCCGCAAAGAACGACTGGTGCAGCGGATCTTGCCGCTCGCCTGACAGAGGTCCTGATGCAACCACAACGACTCAACGAAATGGCCAACGCGGCACGCCGCCTCGCCAAACCCGATGCCACCCGTAACGTTGTCGATAGCTGCCTGGAGGTGGCCCATGGTTGAGAGTCAGAAAGCCATGCCACAACCGGAAATGCGCCGTATCCGTCGCATCCACTTCGTCGGTATCGGCGGTGTGGGCATGTGCGGGATTGCCGAAGTGCTGCTGAACCTGGGTTATGCCGTGTCCGGCTCCGACCTGAAGGCGTCGCCGGTCACCGAGCGCCTGGAGTCCTTCGGGGCGCAGATCTTTATCGGCCACCGCGCCGAGAACGCCGCCGCCGCCGACGTGCTGGTGGTGTCGAGTGCCGTGAACACGTCCAACCCGGAAGTTGCCACGGCCCTGGAGCGTCGTATTCCGGTGGTGCCGCGTGCAGAAATGCTGGCTGAGCTGATGCGCTATCGCCACGGCATCGCCGTTGCCGGTACCCACGGTAAAACCACCACCACCAGCCTGATCGCTTCGGTGTTCGCGGCCGGTGGCCTGGACCCGACGTTCGTCATCGGTGGCCGCCTGAATGCCGCGGGCACCAATGCCCAGCTCGGCACCAGCCGCTACCTGATCGCCGAGGCCGACGAAAGCGACGCCAGCTTCCTGCACTTGCAGCCGCTGGTGGCCGTGGTCACCAACATCGACGCCGATCACATGGCGACCTACGACGGCGACTTCAACAAACTGAAGAAAACCTTCGTCGAGTTCCTGCACAACCTGCCGTTCTACGGTCTGGCGGTGGTGTGCCTGGACGATCCTGTGGTGCGTGAAATCCTCCCGCAGGTCAAACGCCCGACGGTCACCTATGGCTTCGGCGAAGACTGTGACGTGCGTGCCATCAACGTGCGCCAGCAAGGCATGCAGACTTTCTTCACCGTGCTGCGCCCTGACCGCGAGCCTCTGGATGTTTCGGTCAACATGCCGGGCAACCACAACGTATTGAACGCATTGGCAACCATCTGCATCGCCACCGACGAAGGCGTCAGCGATGAAGCCATCGTCCAGGGCCTGTCCGGGTTCCAGGGTGTCGGTCGACGCTTCCAGGTCTACGGCGAACTGCCGGTGGACGGCGGCAACGTGATGCTGGTCGATGACTACGGTCACCACCCGACCGAAGTCGCGGCGGTGATCAAGGCCGTACGCGGTGGCTGGCCGGAGCGCCGTCTGGTGATGGTCTATCAGCCACACCGTTACAGCCGTACTCGCGACCTGTACGACGATTTCGTCAATGTGCTGGCCGACGCCAACGTGCTGCTGCTGATGGAAGTCTACCCAGCCGGCGAAGAGCCGATTCCGGGCGCCGACAGCCGCAAGCTGTGCAACAGCATCCGTCAGCGTGGCCAGCTCGACCCGATCTACATCGAGCGTGGTGTCGACCTCGCGCCCGTGGTCAAGCCGCTGCTGCGCGCCGGCGACATTCTGCTGTGCCAGGGCGCCGGTGATATCGGCGGTCTCGCGCCAAAACTGTTGAAAAGTGAGTTGTTCGCCGGTGCCGTTGCCGCGCCGGAGAAGGGGAAGTTGAAATGACTGCTGCCTACGCCAACCTGGTCTCCACGATCGCGCCGAAAGACTTCGGCCGCGTTGCCGTGCTGTTCGGCGGCAAGAGTGCCGAGCGCGAAGTGTCGCTGAAGTCGGGCAACGCCGTTCTCGATGCACTGCAAAGCGCCGGTGTGGATGCGTTCGGTCTCGACGTGGGCGATGACCTTCTGCAGCGTCTGCTCAATGAAAAGATCGACCGTGCCTTCATCATCCTCCACGGCCGTGGCGGTGAAGACGGCAGCATGCAGGGCCTGCTCGAATGCCTGGGCATTCCGTACACCGGCAGCGGCATCCTGGCTTCGGCCCTGGCCATGGACAAACTGCGCACCAAGCAGGTCTGGCACAGCCTGGGCATTCCGACGCCACGTCATGCGGTGCTGAGCAACGAGGCCGATTGTATTTCGGCAGCGACGGAACTGGGCTTCCCTTTGATCGTCAAACCGGCCCATGAAGGTTCGAGTATCGGGATGGCCAAAGTGAGTTCCGCGTCCGAGTTGATCGACGCCTGGAAAGCGGCCAGTACCTACGATTCGCAAGTGTTGGTCGAGCAATGGATTCACGGTCCGGAGTTCACCATCGCCACCCTGCGTGACCAGGTGTTGCCACCGATTGCCCTGGGCACGACGCACAGCTTCTACGACTACGACGCCAAGTACATCGCCAACGATACCCAGTACCGCATTCCGTGCGGTCTGGACAGCGCCAAGGAAAAGGAACTCATGGACCTCACGGCGAAAGCCTGTGAAGCGCTGGGTATCGCCGGTTGGGGCAGGGCAGACGTGATGCAGGACGCCGAGGGGCAGTTCTGGTTCCTGGAAGTCAACACCGCACCGGGCATGACCGATCACAGCCTGGTGCCGATGGCGGCCCGTGCCGCCGGTCTGGATTTCCAGCAGCTGGTTCTGGCCATTCTGGCCGAAAGCGTTGCCGGCAACACTGCCGGTAACCAAGAGTCGACGAGAGGTTAAGGCCATGCAAGGCGCTCAGCTCAGACATCAGCCTCCCGCACCCGGCCGCAAGCCGGTGCCACGGGGTGCCAGCCGAATGGTGGCCAAAGAGCCGATGTCCGCGCGCCTGCCGAAAGCCAACTTCGGTTTTCTCAAAGCGTTGTTCTGGCCGGTGCTGCTGGTGGCCTTGGGGTTCGGTACTTACGAAGGCGCGACACGGTTGTTGCCGTATGCCGACCGGCCGATCACCAAAATCAACGTGCAGGGCGACTTGAGTTACATCAGCCAGCAAGCGGTGCAGCAGCGGATCGCCCCGTACGTGGCGTCGAGCTTCTTCACCATCGACCTGGCAAGCATGCGTACCGAGCTTGAGCAGATGCCATGGATTGCCCACGCCGAAGTGCGCAGGGTTTGGCCGGATCAAGTGGTGATCCGCCTGGAAGAACAATTGCCGGTGGCCCGTTGGGGCGACGAGTCGCTATTGAACAACCAGGGCCAGGCCTTTACCCCGCGCGAGCTGGCGAACTACGAACACTTGCCTCAACTGTTCGGCCCGCAGCGGGCTCAACAGCAAGTGATGCAGCAATACCAGGTGTTGAGCCAAATGCTCAGGCCGCTGGGTTTCTCGATTGCACGCCTGGAATTGCGTGAACGCGGCAGCTGGTTCCTGACCACCGGCCCCGGCAGTGCCGGCCCTGGAATCGAACTGCTGCTGGGACGCGGCAACCTGGTGGAAAAGATGCGCCGCTTCATCGCCATCTATGACAAGACGCTCAAAGAACAGATTACGAACATTGCGCGCATCGATCTGCGCTACGCCAACGGCCTCGCTGTTGGCTGGCGGGAACCTGTAGCGCCCACGGCAGCCCAACCCGCTGTCGCGAAGAATTAAGAAGAGGCAGGACCCATGGCAAACGTGCAAAGCGGCAAAATGATCGTCGGTCTCGATATCGGCACCTCCAAGGTGGTGGCGCTGGTCGGCGAGGTCGCGGACGACGGCACGCTGGAAATCGTCGGGATCGGCACCCATCCGTCCCGTGGCCTGAAAAAAGGCGTGGTGGTGAACATCGAATCCACCGTGCAGTCGATCCAGCGCGCCATCGAAGAAGCGCAGTTGATGGCCGGTTGCCGCATTCACTCGGCATTCGTTGGCGTGGCCGGCAATCACATCCGCAGCCTGAACTCCCACGGCATCGTGGCGATTCGTGATCGCGAAGTCAGCTCTGCGGACCTTGAGCGTGTACTCGACGCCGCCCAGGCCGTGGCGATCCCGGCTGACCAGCGCGTGCTGCACACCCTGCCGCAGGATTACGTGATCGATAACCAGGAAGGCGTCCGCGAGCCGCTGGGCATGTCCGGCGTGCGTCTGGAAGCCAAGGTTCACGTGGTCACCTGTGCCGTCAACGCCGCACAGAACATTGAAAAATGCGTGCGTCGCTGCGGCCTGGAAATCGACGACATCATTCTCGAACAGCTTGCTTCCGCGTATTCGGTACTGACCGATGACGAGAAAGAGCTGGGCGTGTGCCTGGTGGACATCGGTGGCGGTACCACCGACATCGCGATCTTCACCGAAGGCGCGATCCGTCACACCGCCGTGATCCCGATTGCCGGTGACCAGGTGACCAACGACATCGCCATGGCGTTGCGCACCCCGACCCAGTACGCCGAAGAAATCAAGATTCGCTACGCCTGCGCCCTGGCCAAACTGGCTGGTGCCGGTGAAACCATCAAGGTGCCAAGCGTTGGCGACCGTCCACCGCGCGAGCTGTCCCGCCAGGCCCTGGCCGAAGTGGTCGAGCCGCGCTACGACGAACTGTTCACGCTGATCCAGGCCGAACTGCGCCGCAGCGGCTACGAAGACCTGATCCCGGCCGGCATCGTGCTGACCGGCGGTACGTCGAAGATGGAAGGCGCCACCGAACTGGCCGAGGAAATCTTCCACATGCCGGTCCGTCTGGGCGTGCCGCATGGCGTGAAAGGTCTGGATGACGTGGTACGCAACCCGATCTATTCCACTGGCGTCGGCCTGTTGATGTACGGCCTGCAGAAACAGTCCGATGGCATCTCGTTCTCGGGCATCGGCAGCCGCGACAGCTACAGCAACGAAGAGCCACAGGCTCCGCTGCTGGACCGCCTGAAGAAGTGGGTCCAGGGCAATTTCTGAAGATTTACCGCAACACCGTTACACCGAAGCACGCAGTAGGCGAAAAAACTAGAGAATGTAAAGGAGAGGGAAAATGTTCGAACTCGTAGACAACATCCCCGCAAGCCCGGTAATCAAAGTTATCGGTGTCGGCGGTGGCGGCGGCAACGCTGTCAACCACATGGTCAAGAGCAACATCGAAGGCGTCGAATTCATCTGCGCCAACACCGATGCTCAAGCGCTGAAAAACATTGGCGCGCGGACCATCCTGCAACTGGGCACCGGCGTGACCAAGGGCCTGGGCGCTGGCGCCAACCCTGAAGTCGGCCGTCAAGCCGCTCTGGAAGACCGTGAGCGCATTGCCGAAGTCCTGCAGGGCACCAACATGGTGTTCATTACCACTGGCATGGGCGGTGGTACCGGTACCGGTGCTGCGCCGATCATTGCCGAAGTGGCCAAGGAAATGGGCATCCTCACCGTTGCGGTGGTGACCCGTCCGTTCCCGTTCGAAGGCCGCAAGCGTATGCAGATCGCCGACGAAGGCATCCGCATGCTCTCCGAAAGCGTCGACTCGTTGATCACCATTCCCAACGAGAAGCTGCTGACCATCCTCGGTAAAGACGCAAGCCTGCTGTCGGCTTTCGCCAAGGCTGACGATGTACTGGCCGGTGCCGTTCGCGGTATCTCCGACATCATCAAGCGTCCGGGCATGATCAACGTCGACTTCGCCGACGTGCGTACCGTGATGAGCGAAATGGGCATGGCGATGATGGGCACTGGCTGCGCCAGCGGTCCGAACCGTGCACGCGAAGCCACCGAAGCGGCCATTCGCAACCCGTTGCTGGAAGACGTGAACCTGCAAGGCGCTCGCGGCATCCTGGTGAACATTACCGCCGGTCCGGATCTGTCCCTGGGTGAATACTCCGACGTGGGTAGCATCATCGAGGCATTCGCTTCCGAGCATGCGATGGTCAAGGTCGGTACCGTTATCGATCCGGACATGCGCGACGAGCTGCACGTGACTGTCGTCGCTACCGGTCTGGGCGCTAAAATCGAGAAGCCTGTGAAGGTCATCGACAACACCGTCCACACTTCGATGGCTTCGCAGCCACAACAACAGGCCCCTGTTCGTCAGGAAGCTCCAGCGGTGAACTACCGTGACCTGGACCGTCCGACCGTCATGCGCAACCAGGCCCAGGCCGGTGCTGCGACTGCCGCGAAGATGAATCCGCAAGATGACCTGGACTACCTGGACATCCCGGCATTCCTGCGTCGTCAGGCCGATTGATGAAATGTATCAGGGGTATTCGGGTGATTGGTGTTCAGCAAAGGTCTGGTCTGCTATCATCGCCAGCCTTTGTTGATACCAGTTCGCAATTTGCGCTGAAGCGGCCCATGCCATGATTAAACAACGCACCCTGAAGAATATTATCCGTGCCACAGGTGTCGGCCTGCACTCCGGGGAGAAGGTCTACCTGACCCTCAAGCCAGCGCCTGTCGACACCGGCATTGTGTTTTGTCGCGCCGACCTCGATCCCGTGGTGCAGATTCCTGCCCGCGCGGAAAACGTTGGTGAAACCACTATGTCGACCACACTGGTTAACGGTGACGTCAAAGTGGACACGGTAGAGCACTTGCTCTCGGCCATGGCAGGCCTGGGCATCGATAACGCCTACGTCGAGCTCTCCGCGTCCGAAGTCCCGATCATGGATGGTAGCGCCGGACCTTTCGTATTCCTGATTCAATCGGCTGGCCTGGAAGAACAGGACGCCGCCAAGAAGTTCATCCGCATCCTGCGTGAAGTGACAGTGGAAGATGGCGACAAGCGCGCTACTTTCGTCCCTTTCGAAGGGTTCAAAGTGAGCTTCGAGATCGATTTCGATCACCCGGTTTTCCGTGACCGCACACAAAGTGCAAGCGTGGATTTTTCCAGCACTTCGTTCGTAAAAGAAGTCAGCCGCGCCCGTACCTTTGGTTTCATGAGTGACATCGAGTACCTGCGCAAGCACAACCTCGCACTCGGCGGCAGCGTTGAAAACGCTATTGTGGTCGACGCCGATGGCGTACTGAACGAAGACGGCCTTCGCTATGAAGACGAATTCGTGAAGCACAAGATCCTCGATGCAATTGGTGACCTCTACCTGCTGGGCAATAGCCTGATTGGTGAGTTCAAGGGCTTCAAGTCCGGCCACGCACTGAACAACCAGCTGCTGCGCAAGTTGATTGAGCAGACAGATGCCTGGGAAGTCGTGACGTTCGAAGACGCCAGCACTGCACCGATCTCTTACATGCGCCCGGTTGCGGCCGTGTAAGCAAAAAACCTCTCTAGTTTTTTAAAGGCTACCTTCGGGTGGCCTTTTTTTATGTCCTGATTTCTATGGTGGCAGTGAAGGCCCCTTCGCGAGCAAGCCCGCTCCCACAGGGGGGGGCGGGGTCAACTGTGGGAGCGGGCTTGCTCGCGAAGAGGTCGGTTCAGCATAAAATTCAGCTGGCCCACACCACCCGGTTACGCCCCCCTTCCTTGGCCTGATACAGCGCCTTGTCCGCGCTGAACAGCAACTGCTCCAGGTTGATCTCGCTGGCCGCCGTCCAGGTGGCAATACCGATACTCACGCTCATCGGTTGCTCACCGGCGTCGACCAGTGGCAGTTTTTGCACAGCCTCACGAATATGTTCGGCGATCTGCCGCGCGCCTTCACTGCCGGTTTCGGCCAGGATCACTGAAAATTCTTCGCCACCATAGCGAGCCACCAGGTCCGCCGGGCGATGGACGTTGGCGCGGATGACCTCGGCCAATGCCCGTAAGGCTTCGTCACCCGCCTGATGCCCGTGGCGATCATTGAAGGCCTTGAAGTGATCGGCATCGATCATCAGCAATGACAATGGCTTGCCGCTGCGTTGCGCACGAAACCATTCATGGCGCAGAGCCTGATCAAGGGACCGGCGGTTGGCCACGCCGGTCAAGGCATCGGTGGCCGCCAGTTGCGCCAACTCCTGCTCGGCACATTGGCGCAGGCGCAGTTCGCGGCAGAGCAGCCAGGTCAGCCACAACAGGCCGATGCACAAAACTCCGGTAGCACCGCTGATCACGTAGGCCGTGCGGTTCCAGGTGGCGAACACTTCATCGATGGAAAGGGCCACGATGACGGTCAGCGGCAGATTGCCGACCCGGGAAAAGGTGTACAGGCGCCGTTGATGGTCGACGCTCGACACGCTTTCGAAGGTGCCATTGCGCTCCTGTAGCATGCGCACGACATTGGGGCGGCTGGAGAAGCTTTTGCCGATGGAGTTTGGTTCCCGGTACGGCTTCTGTGCCAGGAGGATCCCGTCATTGTTGATGATGCCCAGCGTGCTGCCGGTGCCGATGTCGAGGCTGTTGAACAACTGATCGAAGTAGCTCATGCGCATCGAGGCTACCGCGACCCCCAGAAACTCACCCGTGGGCGAGGAAATGCGCCGGCTGAAACTGATGCGCCATTCGTCGCGGTCATCGCAGTCGCAGCGCGGCTTGAACGGCCGGCTGATAAACATGCCGGTGTCGCGATTGAAGACATGGGCCTGGAAATAGTCGCGGTCAGCGAAGTTGCCCGGTTTCGGTTCGATCAGTGAAGAGTCAGCCAGCACGTCGCCGTGCTTGTCCAGCAACAGGATGTCGCCTTTGTAGCGCGCGGTGGTGGAGCGATCGAACAACACCAGATGGCGGATCTGCGCAGAAACCTGCTTCAGGTCGTCCCGCTGGGCGGCGGCGATCAGGCCCTGCAAGGTCAAGTCATAGAGTTCGACCGTACGCAGGACATCGGCATCGATCAGTTGCGCAATGGTGGTCGCGCTGCGTGTAGCGGTTTGCTGGGCGTAGGCGTGTTCGCGGATCAGCAGAAAAGTGACGATGCACAGGATCGAGATGACAGTCAGGGTGCTGCCGAAGATCACCATGATCTCGGGTCGCCCGGTTTTGCCTGAAAATTGTGGGGTTCGGCTTGCGGTCATAAGACAGACGTCTGCTGGAAGGACCTTGTAAGCGTAGTTCCATAAACGTAACAGCCGAATGATTCGTTCCGGCTGCTCAAACGATTAATCAATGGCGTGGACGTCAGTGACTTTCGTTGCAAAAATTGCAATGAAGGTTGAGTCGCCACTATAAAAAAAGCCGCTGACAGCAGCGGCTTTGAAGACAACTTTTCAAAGGGAAGAGCCGATGAAAAGTGTCGAGGGAAACAGGCGCGACAGGTGCCGATCAGCTGTCTTTCTCGGCCGGTGACTGGGCCTGAGTGCTGGAGGCTTGCGGGGCTTGGGAGTCTTGCGCAGCCTTGGCCGTCATCTCGATCTGATGGTCTTCGAACGCCGCAGCGCGTGCCGCGCCATGCGCAACGAAAGTCTGCGATTCTTCCGCCATCGCCCATGGCGACAGGAACAAAGAGGACAAAACGAAAGCGCTGGCAATACCCATACTGTTGGACATCTTTAAAACCTTCTTGCTTGGCAAGTGCTGTTTGGTGCGGGCAAAGATAAGGATGTGAGGCGAGGGGAAAAAGAGCGAATTGATGAAAGGACTGTTGCGGTTACGGCAATAGTGAGTAGTGCAAAGCGCTTTTTGTGGCGAGGGAGCTTGCTCCCGCTCGGCTGCGCAGCAGTCGTTAACCGGAGAGCACAGTTCTTTCTGAAAGAACGCGTACACAGGTTTCAGGGCCGCTTCGCAGCCCAGCGCGAGCAAGCTCGCTCGCCACAGTAGTTTGTGCGTTTCAGACGGGCAGGTGAATGCCGAAGGTGTTCATCCCATGATCACTGCGCACGAACACATCGCCGCCATGCATCAACGCAATCGCCTTGACGATGGCCAGCCCCAAACCGTGATTGTGGCCACTGTTGCTGCGCGACGCATCGACCCGGTAAAAGCGTTCGAACAACCGTGGCAGGTGTTCGCGGGATATCGGTTCGCCGGGGTTGGCGACGCCGATGCTGACTTGATGCTCCCGGGCTTCGATTCGAACTTGAATCACCTGCCCGGGCCCGGTGTGTTGCACCGCGTTGTTCAGCAGGTTGATCAACGCCCGGCGCAGATGTGCGATCTCGATCCGCACTTGCGCATCACCACTGACCTCAACCCGGACCTGAGCGTCCTCGAGAATGAAATCCAGATACTCCAGGGTCGTGGCCACTTCATCCGCCAGCGATGTGGACATCAGTTTGGTCGCCTTGCTGCCCTGATCGGCACTGGCCAGGAATAGCATGTCGTTGATGATCGAACGCAGTCGCTCAAGCTCTTCGAGGTTCGACTGCAGCACTTCGAAGTAATGCTCGGCGGAGCGTCCGCGGGTCAAGGCGACCTGGGTCTGGCCGATCAGGTTGGTCAGTGGCGAGCGCAGTTCGTGGGCGACGTCGGCATTGAACGATTCAAGGCGTGAGTACGCTTGCTCAACCCGTTCCAGGGTCGAGTTGAACGAGCTGACGAATTGATCGAGTTCCGGCGGCAACGGTGACAATCGCAAGCGCCCCGAGCGCAACGGCGGGGCCAGACGTTGGGCCTCCTGGGACAGTTTGATCAGCGGCTTGAGCCCGATCCGCGCCACCCAATAACCCAGTGCCGAAGCCAGCAACACGCCGACAATTGCCAGGCTGATCAGCGCGATCAACAGTTGATGCTGAGTCTGGAAAAACGTTTCGGTATCGATGGCGATCATGAAGCGCAGCGGTGGACGTTGGTCCTTGGCCGGAAATTCGCTGACCAGCACTTTCAGCGGATACGGGTGATCCGGCAGTTGCATGTCGCGCGTGCCCAGCGGCCCTTGGGCAAAGGCGCGGATCGTCGGTGTCAGGTTGCCGTATTCGTAGTGCGGATCGCCACTGATGATCCAGAAACTGATGCGTTTGTCTTCTTCGCTCAGCAGATTGAGCTTGTTGTTGATCTTCACCCAATGCTCAGGTGTGCCGTAACGGCCGACCGTGGATTCGAGCACACTGTAGCGCGCGTCCAGCTCGGCTTCGGGCAACAGGCCCAGGCCTTTGTCGACCTGCTGGTACAGCGCCCAGCCGATCAGCAGGAACACCAGCAGTGCCACCAGCGTGAACATGCCGCTGAGGCGCAGAGCAATGGAGTTACTGGACACCACGGCTCTCCAGCACATAACCCATGCCGCGAATGGTGTGCAGCAGTTTCTCTTCGAACGGCCCGTCGAGCTTGGCCCGCAGGCGTTTGATCGCGACTTCGACGACGTTGGCGTCGCTGTCGAAATTGATGTCCCAGACCATCTCGGCAATGGCGGTTTTCGACAGGATTTCACCCTGGCGGCGCGCCAATACGCTGAGCAGCGAGAACTCCTTGGCGGTCAGGTCCAGCCGTGCGCCGCCGCGAGTAGCCTTGCGGCTGATCAAATCTATCCACAGGTCGGCGATGCTCACTTGCACCGGTTCATGGCCACCGCTGCGCCGGGTCAGCGCTTGCAGGCGTGCCACCAGTTCAAGAAAGGAAAACGGTTTGCCCAGGTAATCGTCGGCACCGTCACGCAGGCCTTTGATGCGATCTTCCACTCGCTCGCGGGCGGTCAGCATGATCACCGGGGTTTGCTTGCGCGCACGCAAGGCGCGCAATACGCCGAAGCCGTCGAGGCCCGGCAACATCACGTCGAGGACGATCACCGCGTAGTCGCTTTCCAGCGCCAGGTGCAGGCCTTCGACCCCGTCCCGCGCCAGATCCACGGTGTAACCCTGTTCCGTCAGGCCGCGGTGCAGATAATCCGCGGTTTTTTCCTCGTCTTCGATAATCAGAACGCGCATGGCCCCGCCTCAGTCTGTGGTCGCCAGCGCCACAACCGGCGCTGGTTTAGGCCGATGGAACAGCCGCTCAAGCCATAAGTATATGACCGGCGTGGTGAATAGCGTCAGCGCCTGGCTCACCAGCAAACCGCCGACCACCGCGATCCCCAGGGGCTGGCGCAATTCGGCACCAGTGCCGTAGCCGAGCATCAGCGGCAGGGCGCCGAGCAGGGCGGCGAGGGTGGTCATGATGATCGGCCGGAACCGCGTAATGCAGGCCTTGAAGATCGCTTCTTCAGGCGACAGTCCGCCATTGCGCTGTGCTTCGAGGGCGAAGTCGATCATCAGGATGCCGTTTTTCTTGACGATACCGATCAACAGCACCAGCCCGATCAAGGCCATGATTGAAAAGTCCTGGCCGCAAATCCATAGCATGATCACCGCGCCGAGGCCCGCCGAGGGCAAGGTCGAAATGATTGTCAGCGGGTGCACGAAGCTCTCGTAGAGCACGCCGAGAATGATGTACACCGCCACCAGCGCCGCCAGAATCAGCCACGGCTGGCTGGCCAGCGAACTCTGGAACGCCTGGGCCGCGCCCTGGAAATTGCCGGTGATCGCGGTCGGCATGCCGATGTCGGCTTTGGCCTGGTTGAGCATGATCACCGCATCGCCCAACGCCACGCCGGGTGCCAGGTTGAACGACAGGTTGGCGGCCGGGAACATGCCGTCATGGGCGATGGACAGCGGGCCAATGGTCGGTGCATCGAACCTGGCCAGCGCCGACAGCGGCACCATTTCTCCGCTCAGGGGCGAGCGCAGGTAGAAATAGTTGAGGCTTTCGGCCTTGCCGCGCTGCTGGGTGTCCAGCTCCAGGATCACGTTGTACTGGTTGATCTGAGTCTGGAATTCGTTGATCTGGCGCTGGCCGAAGGCATCGTACAGGGCTTCGTCGACGTCGCTGGCGGTCAGGCCGAAACGCGCGGCGGCGCTGCGGTCGATGCTGATGTGGGTGATGCTGCCGCCCAGTTGCAGGTCGTTGGAAATGTCGCGGAACGCCGGGTTGCTCCGCAGTTTTTCCGTGAGGCGCTGGGTCCAGGTACTGAGTGTGCCGCCATCATTGCTCTTGAGTACGTATTGATACTGGGCACGGCTCGGGCCGGAGCTGAGGTTGATGTCCTGGCCGGCGCGCAGGTACAGCACGATGCCCGGGACTTTCATCAGCTGCGGGCGAATCCGGTCGATGAACTCGCTGGCGGACACATCGCGGTCAGCGCGTTTTTTCAGGGCGATCCAGAAGCGACCGTTGGCGATGGTCTGGTTACTGCCCGAGACGCCGACCGAGTGGGAAAACGTCTGGACGGCGGGGTCGGCGGCGACGATTTCGGCCATCGCCAGGTGTTTTTTCACCATGTCGCCGTAGGAAATGTCCGCAGCTGCTTCGGTCGTACCGAGAACGAAACCGGTGTCCTGAATCGGGAAGAAGCCCTTGGGGATAAAGATGTAACCGGCGATGGCCAGTCCGAGGGACAGGCCGAACACACCGATCATCAGCTTCTGGTGGGCGAGGGCGTGGCGCAGGCCTTTTTCATAGAGCGCCAGCAGGCGTTCGCCGAAGCCCGGTTTGGCGTGAGCGTGATGCACCGGCGCACGCATGAACAGCGCAGCGAGGGTCGGCGCCAACGTCAGGGACACCACCACCGAAATCATGATGGTCGAGGTGGCGGTCAGGGCGAACTCCTTGAACAAACGCCCGACCACGCCGCCCATAAACAGCAGCGGAATGAACGCGGCCACCAGCGAAAAGCTGATCGACACCACGGTGAAACCGATCTCGCCGGCACCCTTGATCGCCGCCTCGCGCATGCCGTCGCCGGCTTCGAGATGGCGATGGATGTTCTCCACCACCACAATCGCATCGTCGACCACAAAGCCCACGGCCACCACGATCGCCACCAGGGTCAGGTTGTTCAGGCTGAAGCCCATGACGTACATCAGGGCGAAACTGGCGATCAGCGACACGCCGAGTACTGCCGAGACAATCAGGGTCGCCGACAACTGGCGCAGGAACAGTGCCATCACCGCCACCACCAGCATGATCGCGATCAGCAGGGTGATTTCCACTTCATGCAGCGAGGCACGAATGGTCTGGGTGCGGTCGATCAGCGTCTTGACCTGCACCGAGGCCGGCAGCATGGCTTCCAGTCCCGGCAGGGCGGCCTGGATGCGGTCCACGGTCTCGACGATGTTGGCGCCTGGCTGGCGGAAAATTACCAGGTTCACCCCCGGTTGCGTGCCCGCCCAGGCCTGTACGTAGGCATCTTCCGAGCCGTTGACGACTTTGGCCACATCCTTGAGGTGGACCGGTGCACCGTTCTTGTAGGAAACAATCAACTGACTGTAATCCTCGGGGTGAAACAACTGATCGTTGGTGGACAGGGTTGAAATGCTCGATTCCCCGTACAACGCACCTTTGGCCAGGTTGAGGCTGGTTTGCTGGATCGCCAGGCGGATATCGGCGAGGGTCAGGCCGATGGCCGCGAGTTTGTCCGCCGAGACCTGGACACGGATCGCCGGACGTTGCTGACCGGTGATGGCGACCTGGCCTACGCCGTCGATCTGGCTGATCTGACGCGACAGCAGGGTTTCCGTCAGGTCGCTGAGTTCCGGGCCGGGCATGAGCGACGAGTTGACGCTGAGGATCAGCACCGGACTGTCAGCCGGGTTGACCTTGCGCCAGGTCGGCAGGTTCGGCATGTCCTTGGGCAGCTTGCCGGCGGCGGTGTTGATCGCGGCCTGCACTTCCTGGGCGGCGGTGTCGATGCTCTTGTCGAGGGTGAATTGCAGGGTCAGGTTGGTCGAACCGAGGGCGCTGCTCGACGTCATCTGGGTCACTCCGGGGATGGCGCTGAACTGCACTTCCAGGGGCGTGGCCACCGACGAGGCCATGGTTTCCGGGCTGGCACCAGGCAGTTGCGCCGCCACCTGGATGGTCGGGAATTCCGCCTCGGGCAAAGGCGCCACCGGCAGGCGCGGAAAGGCGATGGCGCCCAGCAGTACCAGGGCAAACGTCAACAGGACGGTCGCCACCGGGTGGTCGATGCACCAGGCGGATATCGAACCGTGGCCCTTCATTGCGCGGCCTCCGATTGCACCACTTGCGACGGCTCGGTCAGCACCTGCACCGTCGAACCCGGTTTGAGCCGCGACTGACCATCGCTGACCAGCACATCACCCGGATTCACGCCTTTGATGATGTTCTGGCCGCTGCCTTGATAGACCATCTGCACCTGCACGGCTTCGACCTTGTCGCCGTTGACCCGGTACACGAAGTGCTGGTCGAGGCCGCGTTGTACGACTGTCGGCGGCACCACCAGCGCATCTTTGTCCAGAGCGGTCTGAATCTTTACCGTCACCAGCAGGCCCGGCCAGAGCTTCTGCCCCGGATTGTCGAACTCGGCCTTGGCGCGGATGGTGCCGGTGTTGGCATTGATCTGGTTGTCGATCAGGGTCAGGTGGCCTTCGCCTAGCAGGTTGCCGGTTTCGCCGTCGGTGTCGGCACCGATGTAGGCCTTGACCTGGGCGTGCTGTGAGTCGTTGATCAGGCCTTGCAGGGTCGGCAGCATTTGCTGCGGCAGGGAGAACTCCACCGAAATGGGGTCGATCTGAGTCACGGTGAACAGACCCTGGGCGTCGCTCATGCGCAGGAAGTTGCCTTCGTCCACGGTGCGAATACCGACACGGCCGCTGACCGGGGAGCGAATTTGTGTGTAGGAAAGCTGTACCTCTGCAGAGTCAATCGAGGCCTGGTTGCCTTGGGCGGTGGCCTTGAGCTGGTTGACCAGCGCTTGTTGCTGATCGTAGGTCTGCTTGGACACGCCGTCGTCGACACTGAGCAGTTTGTAGCGCTTGAGGTTGACCAGCGCCACTTGCAGTTGCGCCTGGCTTTCGCCCAGTTGTGCCCGGGCCTGGTCGAGGCTGGCACGGATCGACCGGTCGTCGATGGTGGCCAAAAGGTCACCTTTTTTCACCAGTTGGCCTTCCTTGACCAGCAGTTTGGTGAGGATGCCGTCGATTTGCGGGCGGACCACGACGCTGTGCAGGGACAGCACCGAGCCGATGCCGCTGACATAGCGGGGCACGTCTTTTTCGGCGACGGCGACCACGCGCACGGGGATGGCGGTGGGGGTGGCGAGTTTGGCCTTGGCCGGTTTGGCGGCATACCACAGGCCCAGCGCTGCCAGGACGATCAGAAGGGCGACGAGCAGGGCGGATTTGGTCTGGATTCGCATGCGAGTGGGGCGCCGGGGCTGGGTGGTCGGTAGGTGGGTAAGGTAGTTTCCTTTATAAACCTGTTTGCTGGTCAGGAGGGTGACGGCTAACTGACGGCGCTGTCAGTTTGGGGGACTTGGCGGCCTTTCAGCCGACCAGGTTCTTGGTTGACCGAGTACATATCCGTTGCTGCGGTAACGGCGGCTTATGGTTCCGCCCTTACGGCGGGTCACTTGGAAAAGCCTGTAGGAGCGAGCTTGCTCGCGATGGAGGTCAACGATGATGCGGGGAGCCTGACACCCCGCGGTGCTCTCAGGTTTTTCGCGAGCAAGCTCGCTCCTACAGAGACCGCCGCCATCGGCCATCCATGCCGGGTTGCCCACTGCGTAAAAGCAAAAGCGAGGCGGCCTACCGGCCGGCCTGATTGTCTGGTTCGGTGTACACAGTACCTGTGGGAGCGGGCTTGCTCGCGAAAGCGGTGTATCTGCTCACAGTGATGTTGAATGCAAGAACGCCATCGCGAGCAAGCTCGCTCCCACAAAGGATCAATCTGTGAACTGAGAGATCATCAATTCGCCACCCGAACCCCACCCAGGCTCCCGCTCAATTCATACGCCGCCAATTCCGCCTGATGCGCGGCCAGCAATTCCGGCAACGATCCGCGCAAATACTCGACCCAGGTCTTGATCTTCGCATCCAGGTACTGACGCGAAGGGTAAATGGCGTACAGGTTCAGTTCCTGCGAGCGGTAATTGGGCATCACGCGCACCAGGGTGCCGTTGCGCAGGCCTTCTATCGCGGCGTACAGCGGCAGGACGCCAACGCCCATGCCGCTGATGATCGCGGATTTCATTGCGTCGGCGGAGTTCACCAGAAACGGTGAGCTGTTGATGGTGACCATTTCCTGGCCATCAGGACCGTCGAAGGCCCATTTTTCCAGCGGAATCACCGGGCTCACCAGGCGCAGGCAGGCGTGGTTGAGCAGGTCGCTGGGTTTTTGTGCGCAGCCGTTGGCTTTGACGTAGGCCGGCGAAGCGCAAACGATGCTGTAGGTGATGCCCAGGCGCTGGGAGACGAAGCCCGAGTCCGGCAGTTCACGGGCGAGGACGATGGACACGTCGTAGCCTTCGTCGAGCAGGTCCGGCACGCGGTTGGCCATGGTCAGGTCGAAGGTCACGTCCGGGTGTGTCTTGCGGTAGCGGGCGATGGCGTCGATCACGAAGTGCTGGCCAATGCCGGTCATGGTGTGCACTTTCAGTTGCCCGGCCGGGCGTGCGTGGGCGTCGCTGGCTTCGGCTTCGGCTTCTTCGACATAGGCCAGGATCTGTTCGCAGCGCAACAGGTAGCGCTTGCCGGCTTCGGTCAGGGCGATGCGTCGGGTCGTTCGGTTGAGCAGGCGGGTTTGCAGGTGGGCTTCCAGGTTGGAGACCGCGCGCGAGACGTTGGCCGTGGTGGTGTCCAGTTGTACGGCGGCGGCGGTGAAGCTGCCGGCTTCGGCCACGTAACTGAAGGCGCGCATGTTTTGCAAAGTGTCCATGGGGTGCTCTCGGGTGCGATGGCAAATTGTGACACGAAGTTTCGGGGGCGGTGACCCCTACCTACGGATTATCTCGTTAACGGTAACAAAGATTCACAGGAATCCCAGCTTATCGCCCTTCAGGCCTCCCCATAGAATTGCGCAACTTGGGCAACCGGGGCTCGACCCACCGCATAACCTGTGGGAGCGGGCTTGCTCGCGAAGAGGGCATCACATTCAACAGAGATGTTGACTGACAGACCGCCTTCGCGAGCAAGCCCGCTCCCACAAAAGCGGATCTCCGGTTTCCAGAAAATCTCATGCCTTCCCCCTATTTCAGGAAATCGCAGCAGTGCCGCGTCGCATCAGCAGAGCGCTTCAGCCGCTCAGTGTTTTGGCTTTAACCCTGGCAATCAGCGGCTGCATCGGAACCGGAGGTATTGCCCCGCAGGACAAGGCGCTGGAGGTCAATTCACTGGCCACTGACGAAGCGATCCAGAGCGCCGCGCAAGATGCGCACTGGCCTACCGCGCAATGGTGGCAAGCCTATGGCGACCCGCAATTGAATCGCTGGATCGACCTCGCCCTGCAAGGCAGCCCGACCCTGGCCATGGCCGCCGCCCGGGTGCGTCAGGCCAAGTCCATGGCCGGTGTGGCCGAAGCAGCCGAGTCGCTGCAGATCAATGGCGATGCCACCCTCAAGCGTCACAACTGGCCTACCGACCAATTCTACGGGCCGGGTGAGCTGGCCAACTCCACGACCTGGGACAACAACGCGGCGCTGGGTTTCAGTTATGCCCTTGACCTCTGGGGTCGCGAAAGCAATGCCACCGAGCGCGCCGTGGACATGGCGCACATGACCGTCGCCGAAGCGCGACAGGCCCAGCTCGAATTGCAGGACAACATCGTGCGTGTCTACATCGAGTTGTCGTTGCATTACGCCCAGCGGGACATCGTCGAAGCGACCTTGAAGCAGCAACAACAGATTCTCGAGCTGGCGCAAAAGCGCCTGAGCGGTGGCATCGGCACCCATTTCGAAGTTAGCCAGGCCGAGACGCCGCTGCCGGAAACCCATCGACAGATCGATGCCCTCGATGAAGAAATCGCCTTGAGCCGCAACCAGCTCGCAGCCCTCGCCGGCAAGGGGCCGGGAGAAGGCGCGCAATTGCAGCGGCCAACGCTGTCGCTGGGGGCGCCACTGAAACTGCCGTCGTCGCTGCCGGCGCAATTGCTCGGCCAACGCCCGGACGTGGTTGCCAGTCGCTGGCAAGTGGCGGCGCAGGCGCGGGGTATCGATGTTGCCCATGCCGGTTTCTACCCGAACGTCGATCTGGTCGGCAGCCTCGGCTACATGGCCACCGGTGGCGGGGCCCTGGAGTTTTTGACCGGCAAGAAACTCAACTACAGCGTAGGTCCGGCAATTTCGTTACCGATCTTCGATGGCGGACGTTTGCGCTCGGAGCTGGGTGAAGCCTCGGCCGGCTATGACATCGCCGTGGCCAAGTACAACCAGACCCTGGTCAATGCCCTGAAGAACATCTCCGACCAGTTGATCCGCCGTGAGTCCATGGACAAGCAACAGGCTTTCGCCGCCGAGTCGGTGGCCACCGCGCAGAAGACCTACGACATCGCGATGATCGCCTACCAGCGTGGCCTGACTGACTACCTCAACGTGCTCAACGCCCAGACCTTGCTGTTCAAGCAGCAGCAAGTGCAGCAGCAGGTACAGGCGGCGCGTTTGAGCGCCCATGCCGAACTGGTGACGGCGTTGGGCGGTGGCCTTGGTGCCGGCAACGACGTGCCGAACGACAGCCAGACCCAGGCGCCGAAAACCCCGAGTCTTTTGCGTTGAACACAAAACCTGTGGGAGCGGGCTTGCTCGCGAAGGTGGTGTGTCTGATGACACTTTTGTTGCCTGACACTCCCTTTTCGCGAGCAAGCCCGCTCCCACAGGTTCCGAGTTTTGGCTGATTTTTCACTGAGCAGGATTTGATGACTCCCTTGCCCGCACCCTTGCGCTGGCTTTACTCCCTTGAATGGCGCCGGGGTTTCTTTGACTGGGCACGCAGCGACGGCGTGACCTGGGTCTACATCTTCAAGGTGTTGTTCGCGGCATTCCTGACGCTATGGCTGGCCATGCGCCTGGAGCTGCCGCAACCGCGCACGGCGATGATTACTGTGTTCATCGTCATGCAGCCGCAAAGCGGTCATGTGTTCGCCAAGGGCTTCTATCGTTTTCTCGGCACTTTGGCCGGGTCGTCGGTGATGGTCGCGTTGATTGCGCTGTTTGCGCAAAACACTGAACTGTTCCTCGGTTCGCTGGCGATCTGGGTTGGTATCTGCACCGCCGGTGCCGCCCGCTGCCGCAACTTTCGCGCCTACGGTTTCGTACTCGCCGGATACACCGCAGCGATGGTCGGCTTGCCCGCGCTGGCTCATCCGGATGGCGCGTTCATGGCCGCGGTCTGGCGGGTGCTGGAAATCTCGTTGGGCATTCTTTGCTCGACACTGATCAGTGCCGCCATCCTCCCGCAATCGGCCAGTGCGGCGATGCGCAATGCGTTGTATCAGCGCTTTGGTGTGTTCGCCTTGTTCGTCACCGACGGCTTGCGCGGTCGCAGTCAGCGCGAGGCGTTCGAGGCCGGCAACGTGCGTTTCATCGCCGAAGCGGTGGGCCTGGAAGGCTTGCGCAGCGTCACGGTTTTTGAAGACCCGCACATGCGTCGGCGCAATGGCCGGCTCAGTCGCTTGAACAGCGAGTTCATGGGCATCACCACGCGCTTCAACGCCTTGCATCAATTGCTCGAACGCTTGCGCAGCAGCGCGGCGGACCAGGTGGTGGCGGCGATCAAACCGGGCTTGCAAGACCTCGCCGAGTTGCTCGACGGCTTCAGCGGTCGCGCCCTGACCAGCGCCGATGCGGCGCGTCTGGTCGCGGTGCTTACCGCCTACAAGGAAGGTTTGCCGGCGCGGGTGCGCAGTCTTCGGGCGACGTTCCAGCAGGGCAATCCGAGCGATGCCGAACAACTGGATTTCCATACCGCCTACGAGCTGCTGTATCGCTTCGTCGACGACCTGCACGGTTATGCGCAGACCCATGCGTCCCTGGCCGATCACAGTCACGAACGGGAGCGCTGGGACGAGCCGTTCACCCGGCAAACCAACTGGCTGGCCGCCGCGGCGTCGGGTATTCGTGCGTCGTTTATTCTGGTAGTGCTGGGCAGCTATTGGGTGGCCACGGCCTGGCCGAGTGGGGCGACCATGACCCTGATTGCCGCCGCCACCGTTGGCCTGGCTGCGGCGACACCGAACCCGAAACGCATGGCCTTCCAGATGGCTTGCGGGACGCTGCTCGGGGCATTGATCGGCTTCGTCGAGATGTTCTTCATCTATCCGTGGATCGACGGTTTCCCATTGCTGTGCATGGTGTTGGCCCCGGTGATCGTGCTCGGTTCGTTCCTCAGTTCACGGCCACAATACGCCGGAGTTGGCCTGGGGTTGCTGATCTTCTTCAGCACCGGTTCGGTGCCGGACAACCTCACGGTTTACAACCCCTACACCTTCATCAACGACTACATCGCCATGGTGCTCGGCATGCTGGTGTGCGCAGCGGCCGGGGCGATCATTCTGCCGCCCAACAGCCGCTGGCTGTGGCGCCGGCTGGAGCAGGATTTGCGCGCTCAGGTGGTGTACGCCATCAGCGGCAAACTCAAGGGGCTGGCATCGAGTTTCGAAAGCCGTACCCGCGATCTGGTGCACCAGGCCTACGGCTTTGCGGCGGGTCAACCGCAAGTGCAGCGGGACTTGTTGCGCTGGATGTTCGTGGTGCTGGAAGTCGGCCACGCGATCATCGAGTTGCGCAAGGAGCAGGCGATTCTGCCGGTGCATCCGGCCTATGCCGAATCCCAGCCGTGGCGTCAGGCGATCCGGGTGATGGGACGCGCACTGGTGCGGTTGTTCCTGCAACCGAACAGCAGCAACCTCGAGCGTGCACTGATAGCCGTCGATCACGCGATCAACCGTGTGCAGTCCACCGACGAACCCTTCGCCCCGCACTTCGATACCTCGGCGTTGCGCCGGGTGAAGAGCTACCTGCACTTCATCCGCACCTCTCTGCTCGATCCGCAATCACCGCTCGCCGCCTTCGCACGCAGCCAGCCCCAAGGACTTGAACATGCCTCGTGAAATCGCCTTCCACGGCGTGTACATGCCGACCATGACCCTGATGTTTTTCATTGCGGCTCTGCTTGCCTGGGCGCTGGACCGGTTCCTGTCCGGGTTCGACCTGTACCGCTTCTTCTGGCACCCGGCGTTGCTGCGCCTGAGTCTGTTTACCTGTCTGTTCGGCGCCATGGCGCTGACTGTCTACCGTTGACTCTCTATCACTGAGAATGCCCCGATGAAAAAGTTTTTCAGCCTGCTTGCGACCTTGCTGGTGCTGGCCCTTGCGCTGTGGATCGGCCGCTCCTTGTGGGAGCACTACATGAACACGCCGTGGACCCGTGACGGCCGCGTGCGCGCCGACATCATCAACGTCGCCGCCGACGTCACTGGCGAAGTGGTAGACGTGCCGGTGCGTGACAACCAACTGGTGAAGAAGGGCGATTTGCTGATGCAAATCGACTCCGAGCACTACCGCCTCGCGGTGAAACAGGCGCAATCGCTGGTTGCCTCGCGCAAGGCGACGTGGGAGATGCGCAAGGTCAACGCCCATCGTCGAGCCGATATGGACAACCTGGTGATCTCCCGGGAAAACCGCGACGACGCCAGCAATCTCGCCGACTCGGCCCTCGCCGATTACCAGCAGGCCCAGGCGCAACTGGAAGCCGCCGAACTCAACCTCAAGCGCACTGAAGTGCGCGCCGCGGTGGACGGTTACGTGACCAACCTCAACGTGCATCGCGGCGACTACGCGCGCATCGGCGAAGCGAAAATGGCCGTGGTCGACATGAACTCGTTCTGGGTCTACGGCTTCTTCGAAGAAACCAAACTGCCCCACGTGCGCGTCGGCGATAAGGCTGACATGCAACTGATGAGTGGCGAAGTACTCAAGGGCCACGTGGAAAGCATCTCGCGCGGTATCTACGACCGTGACAACCCGGAGAGCCGCGAACTGATCGCCGACGTCAACCCGACCTTCAACTGGGTACGCCTGGCGCAGCGGGTGCCGGTGCGGATTCACATCGATGAAGTGCCGGAGGGTGTGGTGTTGGCGGCCGGGATTACTTGTACGGTGGTGGTGAAGCAGGATGGCGGGGCATAACCGGTAGATCGGGTCGCTGCATTCGCGCGCAGGCTCGCTATCAAAGGACACCTCTATCCCGGTGGATAGAGGTGTTTTTTATCGTTTAGCGCGGCCAGGCCATGAGATTGGGAAGGTTGCGCAATGCCGGATCCTGCCCCGATGCCGGCGGATAGAGAAGTTGAATGGACACCGGTAAATCCTTGTCCGGTTCCAGCAAGTACTGATCACCAGGTGGCGTGTGCAATTCCATCACGCCTTCTGAACCGTCATGCACCACATCCAGCCAGGGATTGGCAAAGATTTTCGTCCCCAGCGGCAAGTCGGAACTTGAGAATCTCCACTGGGTAAACGTCCTGCCATTGGCTCTCAGGATAACGTCATAGCTGTAGATCCAGCCTTTGCTGACCTGATCCTGCCACGTGCCTTTGAACGCCTGGAAGGCTTGAATCTCCTGCTCTTCAATCCTTGCCAGGACAGGGCAGTAGATATCCTCCTGATAGGTCGGCTGGTAATAAACGATCCCGCACAACTCGGCGATCGAGGAACCGGACAGGTTCTTGTCGGACTTCAATGTCACCGTACGTTTGCTATTCCATCCCTGTGACTGCACATCGCTAATCGCGATGGTGCTGAAATGTAAGGGGGCATGGTTGATCATTTGCGCACCCGTGGCCGGCATGGAGGCGTGCAGCAGGCTCACATCTTTCGAGACCCGGAACTGCAGGCGCGACCCGACAGGAGGGGGTGCACCATCGGTTTCAAGGGCGAAGCCGAGCGTCACCGGTACACCTTTCTGGATGCCGTTAACAAAGTTGTCCATTTTGATGTTGAGTAGTTTTGTCATTTCAAAATCCTTTTGAAAAAACGTGATCCCGCGTTCGCGGCTTAAGGTTGATCAGCCCGGATAGGCATAAATATGCCCCAGTGCGCCGCCCAGCCCCAGGGTGTTGCCCGCCAGTAGAACGCGCCCGTTGGCTTGAAGCTGAAGCTGAGCCGGGGTGGTCACCAGTGGCGTGTCTTCCTTGATGCTGCCGTGTTGGCCGAAGCTGCGGTCAATCAAGCCATTGGCCTGATAGCGAGCGGTGTACAGGCGCTGGGAGCCGCCCGCGGTGAGGATTTTGCCATCGACCTGTTTTTGGCCGCAGACCCATTCGTTGCCATGCTCGGGATCGAACAACGTCAACACTGGCCGGCCTCCATTAAACGCAGAGTGAGGGTTACCAGTAGCGTCCAGGCCCACCAGCAGACCCCAGTTCCTGTACGCGGTGCTGGCTTGGCCAATACCGACGACCTGACCTTCAGTTGTATCAATCAGATCATGAAAGATCACCGTGCCATTGGGTATTTTTAAGGTCGAAAAGCCAGGCGTTGCCTGATCGCCAAAGCTGTTGTCCAGTTCGCCATTGATGGAGTAGCGCGCGATATAACCCTGTGTTTCTGAAGTTGGGGTTTTGGCACTTCCGGCGATCAGGATAGTGTTGTCTTTTACTAACAGTGCATTCACTGAAGTATCGATGAATGTCGGATGTTTAATTTCGACTCGACCTGTCTTATTGAAAGATTTGTCAAAGTCGCCATGAGTATTGATGCGTATTGCCACTGCGGTGCAAATATCCCCATCGAGATAAGTTGCACTGATGAGGATTCTTCCATCTTCCATTATTTGCAGTGTGCTGGAGTCGCTGACCAGTTCGCCGAGGGAACTGTTATCGAGCATCACGCAGCCTCGCTGGCCAAAGCCTTGGTCGACTGCACCGTCGTGGTCGAAGCGGGCGATGACCAGGCGTTTGGGGCTGTTGATGTCGGCTTTTCGCGACCAGCCGAGCATCAGGATGTGCCCGTCTGCCTGCATCGCCAGCCTACCGCCGGCCGAGTCGTAGCCATTGGCGAAGTTGCCAAGCGCCAGGCCGTTGTCGGCGAAGGAGGTGTCTACGCTGCCGTCGGGATTGAAACGCGCCAGGCCATAAATCCCTTTCAGGTTACGGGCGAGCCAGGCACCGACCAGAATCTTGTCGTCCTCCAGTACTTTGATTCCTTTTACGTGCCGGTCGATATCAAGTTCGTGCTCCAATTTGAATAACGTGATGGCACCTTCGTCGCCAAAGTCCGGATCACGCCCGTTGGTAATTGGAAAGTTAAATGAGTTGTGAGTAATAACGTCCATATTATTGCCTTCATCTAATTTGGTTTTTGGAATTGTTAGTTGTAACCCATTGAATGATGGGTTAGCAGGCAAGTTATAGGGTTGGTTGCTACTTGGCGAGAAGGGTTTGTTGATTGAATGTTTTGGATTGTTGCTATTGTCCTGTGGCGGTGTTGCATACAAAAGTAATCGCCACAGGAGGCTTCGGATACTGTTGGTGGTGGGGGTTTGATGCATGACTTGCAGACCGAGTCGCCTGCTTCGCGAGCAAGCCCGCTCCCATATTTGATCTCTTTCGTGTGCAAGTTTTGAGTTCACTGAAAATCCAGTGTGGGAGCGGGCTTGCTCGCGAAGGGCGCGGCGCGGTCCATCAGGCAGGCGTCGGGCATTCACTCCTTGCAAAACGTCTCATGCAGATGCCGCCAGATCACGCGGCCATCGGCGTGTTTTTCAAACACAACCGTGGAGCGGCGATCCGAGTGCAGTCCGGTGGCATCGGTCTGTTGTTCGCGGTAACTCACGGTCGCGCCAGCGTCGTGCAACGCGATGCCACGCAACTCGCTGAGTTCGATCCGGAACCCGAGTTTCTTGCCGCCTGCCAACGTGAACAATTCGTTCAGCGCATCAAAATCCAGTACCCGACCGAGGGGCGAGACCATGGAAAATTGCGGCGAAAAACGGGTCAGCAGTTTTCCGAGTTCGGACGTTTCGCGTTCCTCGGCCAGCCATTGTTCGATGGCCACGTGGGCCTGGATCACTTCGTCGAAGTATTCGGTGTAGTCGGTCATCGTGCTGTTACCTGAAGTTTTGTAGGGACTGTGCGGGCCTCTTCGCGAGCAAGCCCACTCCCACATTTGATCTCTTTCGTGTGCAAGTTTTGAGTTCACTGAAGATCCAGTGTGGGAGTGGGCTTGCTCGCGAAGGGGGCGACGCGGTGTCAGAGCTGCCCACGCAACCCGAACCGCTTCATCAGCCCGGATTCGAGCAAACCCTTGGGCAACAAACTGGCCATCAGCGGCAACGCACGACTGCCATTGCCCAGGCGCACCAGCCGTGGTGGCTTGCCTTGCTGCACAGCCTTGAGTAATCCGGCAGCAAACTCACTGGCCGGGGTCGGTTTGTCCTGGGAAGCCCTGGCCCGGGCGCGTATACCTTCGCGCAGCGGAAACCACGGCGATTGTTCACTGATCAATTGCTCGGCTTCCTGCCCGGCATTCTTGGCAAAACTGGAAGCGATGGCCCCCGGCTGGACTTCCATGACCCGCACGCCGAACGGCGCCAGCTCCATGCGCAAGGCATCGCTCAAGGCATGCACGGCGGCTTTCGAGGCGCAGTAGGCACCGGCGAATGGCGTGACCAAAACACCGGACACGCTACCGATATTCACCACCAGTCCCTTGGCCCGGCGCAGCACCGGGAACAAGGCGCGGGTGACGCCGACGATGGCGAACACATTGGTTTCGAACTGGCGTTGCATGGCTGGTACACCACCATCAAGCAGCGGCCCCATGGCGCCATAACCCGCGTTGTTGATCAGCACATCGAGGCCGCCGGTTTGTTGGTTGATTCGCTCGCTCAAGGCTTCGAGCGCCGCAGCGTCGTTGACGTCCAGTTGCACGGCGGTGAACCCCGCGGTAGTGAGTGCCGCGACATCTTCGGCCTTGCGGGCACTGGCCCAGACTTCATAGCCGGCGACCTTGAACGCATCGGCAAGGGCACGGCCAATGCCGCTGGAACAACCGGTAATCAACGCAACGGGCATGGCGCATTCCTTGTGCAAAAAATGGGGGGGAGGGATCAGTCGGAAAAACTGCCCTGCAATCGCTCGGCGCGAAACTCCAGGGTTTCCGGACGGTAGCCAGGGCGCAGTGGCGGCAGCGGCAAGCAATCTTCCCAGTTGCCACCGGCTTGCAATTCGCCGGGGCCACGATAGCGCGGAGCGGTGTATTGATTGTCGGCCAGGTTCACCGTATCGCCCGGTGCGTAAGCCGCGACCCGCCAGCGCAGCTCGGTCAACGGCACGTCGTTGCCGTTGTTCATGGTCAATTGCAGTGGCCGGTCGGCGGGACACTGCTGCGGCGCGTAGCTGATGCGCAGCTCAAGACGTTGCAGTTGCTTGAGTTCGCGGTGGTCCATCCAGATGACCCAAGTGGCGACGAGGCCCAGCCCCACGGCGGCAGCCATGGAAACGGGCAAGGCCTTGGCCGGATAGCGCAACAACAGGATCAGCCAGGTGATGACCAGCAGGACACCGATGAACATGACGCGCAAACCTCGGGAGCAGAGAAGAGCATCCTACCTAAGCGTAGGTGCGATTGGCGATGGGAGAGATTTGCGCGATGACTGCAGGGGCCCCTTCGCGGGCAAGCCCGCTCCCACAGGTTTTTTGGTTGTTCACGAATGTTGTATTCCACCCGGTCTTCTGTGGGAGCGGGCTTGCCCGCGAAGAGGTCAGTCGAGGCACTACAAAAACTCAGTACAAAAAAAGCCCCCGAACCACCCGCTGCGGATAGGGAACGCAGCAGGTGGATCGGGGGCTCAAGGTTTACAGATGCTTACTGCGCGATAGTCTTCACCGCAACCCCACGCTCAACCGGCGTCGACCGCCCGTAGATATCTTCGAACCGCTCGATATCGTCTTCGCCCAAATAGCTACCCGATTGCACTTCGATGATCTCCAGCGGAATCTTCCCCGGATTGCGCAAGCGATGCACCGAAGCGATCGGAATGTAGGTCGACTGGTTCTCGGTCAGCAGGAACACGTTCTCGTCACAGGTCACCTCGGCAGTGCCGCTGACCACGATCCAGTGTTCAGCACGGTGGTGGTGCATTTGCAGCGACAGGCACGCGCCCGGTTTGACCGAGATGTGCTTGACCTGGAAGCGCCCGCCCATGTCCACCGAGTCGTAGGAGCCCCACGGACGGTAGACCTCGCAGTGGTTCTGGGTTTCGCTGCGGCCCTGTTCGTTGAGGGTGTTGACCATCTGTTTCACGCCTTGGACCTTGTCCTTGTGGGCGATCATCATGGCGTCCTTGGTTTCGACCACGACGATGTTTTCCAGGCCGATTACCGATACCAGTTTGCCGTTGCCGTGGATCATGCAGTTGCGGCTGTCCTGGATCACCACATCGCCCTTGGTGACGTTGCCGTTGGCGTCTTTTGCATTCACTTCCCACAGCGACGACCAGCAGCCGACATCGCTCCAGCCAGCGGTCAGCGGCACGACGCAGGCGCGTTGGGTTTTTTCCATCACCGAATAGTCGATGGAGTTGTCCGGGCAGCAGGCGAAGGTGGCTTCGTCAAAGGTGATGGTGTCGGCATCTTGCTTGCTGCGTTCGAGTGTCAGCAGGCAGGTGTCGTAGATGTCCGGATCGTGCTTTTTCAGCTCTTCCAGGAAGCGGCTGGCGCGGAACAGGAACATGCCGCTGTTCCAGAAGTAACCACCGGACTGGACGAACTCGGTGGCGCGTTTCACGTCGGGTTTTTCGACGAAGTGCGAAACACGGCTGACGCCTTCAGGCAGCAGCGAGTCGTTGGTCGACTTGATGTAGCCATAACCGGTTTCCGGCTTGGTGGCCGGCACGCCGAACAGCACCATTTCACCGTTTTCGGCGGCGACGGTGGCCAGGGCCAGGGCGCGTTGCAGGGCTTTCTGGTCTTCCAGTACGTGGTCGGCCGGCAGTACCAGCATCAGTTCATCGCGACCTTCGTTGACCAGCATCATCGCGGTCAGGGCCACGGCCGGCGCGGTGTTGCGACCGAACGGTTCCATCAGGATGCGCTGGGTTTCCAGCTTGCGCGCGGCCAACTGCTCGTTGACGATGAAACGGTGGTCCTTGTTGCAGACCACGATTGGCGTGTCCATGCCTTCGAACACCAGGCGTTCCAGGGTTTGCTGGAAGAGGGTGTGTTCGCCGGTCAGGGCCAGGAACTGCTTAGGGAATTGTTTACGGGAAAGCGGCCAAAGACGTGAGCCACTACCACCTGACAAGATCACCGGAATCATGTTGTTACTCCTTTAATATCGATTGGTTAGAGCTACTGCGTTCTGTCGTTTCACTCTTGTTTTTGTTTCGTAGCCCGAATGGCTGACTCTGTTCCTTTGTAGGAGCCGGCTTGCCGGCGAAGGGGGCCTTGAGGACGCCTTCGCTGGCAAGCCAGCTCCTACAGGTGCCGGTCAGCAATCCGGCAAATGTATTAGCGCGTCGATACCGGGCGTTTCACCCAGACCGGCGACAGGCTGCTGCCGTTGCCGGTGACGTACAGCACCGCCGCCTCACCGCGTTCCAGGGCGACTGGTTTCACGTCGCCGACTTTGGTGGTGCCGTCATAGAGCGCCAGGCTGACTTTCACCGGGTTGATTTCACGCTCGCCACGACCCTTGGGCGCAACGTTCGGGACCACGTCGGTCTTGCCATCGGCGGTCTTCAGGGTCAGCGCCTTGTCGCTGAGGTTTTGTACGCGTACCAGGGACTTCTGCTTGTTCTTGAACGGCGGCTCCTCGATCAGTTGCGGTGCGCCGCTGGCGTTGTTGACCAGGGTGTAATAGTGGTCGCCGGCCAGTTTCACCGGCAGGGACTGGCTACCGACCTTGGCGCTGTAGTCGCCGCCCGGCATGAAGCTGAAGTCACTGCTCGACAGTGGCGCGACATCGCTCAGGTTGGTGCTGCCGACGGTGGCGCTGACTTCGGCGTTGCTCGCGTTGTAGATACGCACGAAGGTCGAGCCTTTCGGCGCGGTCGGGCCGTATAGGGCGGCGTCGCCACCGGCGAAAGCCTGCACCGACAGCACGCTGAGGCCGGCAACCAGGGCAAAGCGTTTAGCGAGACGACGCGGAGTTGTAGTGAAAGTCATGGTGTACCTCTCTTTCAGTTTTGCGCCCGGTCGGGCGTCTCGGATTTGTTGTTGATGGCTACGTTTTGTTGGCGCGCGCCGGCTTGTTTAAGCTCTGCGACCCACTGCGGGTCGGCGTCGCCGATTTCGTTGTTCACAGGCAGATATCGTTCAGGGAACTCCCAGATCAGCACCTGTGGCGGGCTGTTCTTGAAGGCATCGCTTTTCAGGTAGCTGAGCATCGGCAGAATCGGGCCGTGACCGTCTTCGGCGTAATTGACCACGTCGCTGTGCAGCGCCTGCTTGAGCGCACCGACGAAGTTCCAGTTGGGGTTGGCGCTGTAGCTGGTGCCGATCAGGGCCACCGGCACTTCGGTGTTGGCGAACAGGGCATCGTCACCGGCCGGCTGGTCGTCCGCCGCCACGGTGTTGCGCTTTTGCAGTGGCTCTTGCGCCGGCATCAGGTTTTCGAACAGCGGGTCGAGCGGCAGGAACAACTGCAGGTCACCCTTGTGTGTCACGGTCTCCGCAGGTTCGGTCACGAAGCGCTGCGGCTCGCCGCTCAGCGGGTACTGGTCGGCGATGGTTTTGGCCAGGCGGTTGGCGGCGATCTCGGCACCTTCCGGAGTCCAGTGGGTGTCGGTGCGCAGGAACACTTGCTGACCGTTCTGCTTGGCCTGTTGCAGCGGGCCGAGCAAGTCCGGGGCCGGAATCCGGTCAGCGGCCAGGCGCTGGTGGAAGTCCTTGTAGAGGTTGGCGTGGATGCTCGCCGGTTTCACTTCACCCAAGTGCTCCGGGTACAGGCGCACCTTGGCCGGGACCACTGCCATCACCAGTTGCACGCCTTTCTCTTTCAGAGTCTGGCGCACGCCTTCGACCAGCGCGTAGTTGCCTTGCAGGTTCAGTTCTTCGTTGACCACCGGATGGAACTCTTCATCGCTGTACAACCACTGGTCGCGGCCGAGCACTACGCCCGGACGACCTTCGTTGAACAGTTTGAAATCCAGTGCGGCCCAAAGATTGGTACCCAGGCGCTTGATCGGGAACTCGTCGTCGTAGTGGGTTTCCACGGCCTTGGTCCAGCGGCCGTTGAGCACTGTCGCATCGGCGTTGGTACTGAAGCCGAAGAAGCTGCGCACCGACCACAGACCGAGCACCAGCAGGGTCACCAGGAACAGCGCGATGTAGAAGATGCGTAATGAGCGGGTCATGGTCAGATCCCTCAGAACTGGAAGTAAAGGAACGGCGAGAAGCTTTGCGCCGAGAGTTTGAGAATCGAGGCGATGAACAGCAGCAGCACCAGTGCACGCATCACGTAGCGCGACCAGTCAGCGCTCCAGTAGGCCGGTTGCACCTGGGCTTCGACGCCGACGGTGTAGCCAGGCTGATGGATGCTTGCCGGGTTATCCCCAGGCACGGCCTTGATCGTTCCCGGTGTCGCAGCGGCCGGGCCGTCGGCGTCGACGTTCACTGCAGGCTTGGTCTTCACCGGAGGCTGATTGGTGTAGAAGTCGCGCAGGCCGAAGAACGCCAGGGTCACGTAGGCCACGATCAGGGTCGCCACTTGCAGGCCGGTGAGGCTGGCCTGGTTGAGTTCCGACAGCGACCAGTCGCCGAAGCTGAACATCGCGCCGTACATACGACCGGCGACGTGCAGGTTTTCCGCGCGGAAGATCACCCAGCCCATCACCACCAGCAGGAAAGTCAGCACCCAGCGGATCGGGTTGAAGCTGCGTGGCGAAGTATTCAGGCCAATGGCTTTTTCAATCGCCAGCCACATGCCGTGCCACGCGCCCCAGACGATGTAGGTGATGTTCGCGCCGTGCCACAGACCACCAAGCAGCATGGTCAGGAACAGGTTGCGATAGGTCATCAGCGTGCCTTTGCGGTTACCGCCGAGGGTGATGTACAGATAGTCACGCAGCCAGGTCGACAGGCTGATGTGCCAGCGCCGCCAGAACTCGGTGATCGACTGGCTGACATACGGCTGCTTGAAGTTTTCCATAAAGCGGAAACCCATCATCAAGCCCAGGCCGATGGCCATGTCGCTGTACCCGGAGAAGTCGAAATACAGCTGCGCGGTGTACGCCAGTGCACCGAGCCAGGCATCGCCCGTGGTCGGGTTTTGCAGGGCGAAGCAATGGTCGGCCACTACCGCCAGGGTATCGGCGATGAAGACTTTCTTGATGAAACCCTGCATGAACCGCGTGCAGCCCTCGGAGAACTTGTCGAGGGTGTGGGTGCGGTTGTTGAACTGGTCGGCCAGGTCGCGAAAACGCAAAACCGGGCCGGCGATCAAGTGCGGGAAGATCGCCACGAACGCCGCGAAGTCGATCAGGTTACGGGTCGCCGGAGTGTCGCCACGGTAGACGTCGATGATGTAGCTGATGGACTCGAAGATGTAGAACGAGATCCCGATCGGCAGCAGCACGTGGGTCAGGATGAATGGCGAAAGACCCACTGACGTCATCATCGCGTTGATGCTGTCGACGCCGAAGTTGGCGTACTTGAAGTAACCGAGGATGCACAGGTCGACCGCCACGCCGAGCAGCAGCCAGCGCTGCGCCGGTTTGGTCCTGACCCCGGCGGCACCGACTTTCAGGCCGATCCAGTAGTTCCACAGCGTGACGCCGGCGAACAGCGCGAGGAAGTCCACACGCCACCAGGCGTAGAACACGTAACTGGCAATCAGCAGCAGTAAATTGCGATAGCGTTGCCCGCTCAGGTAGTACAAGCCGAGGAAGATCGGCAAGAACAAAAACAGGAACACGTTGGACGAAAAAACCATCCCGATCTCTCCTTGTTTGACAGGTAGGAGCTGGCTTGCCAGCGAAAGCGGTGCATCAGTTACACCGGGTCAGGCCATTCGCCGGCAAGCCGGCTCCTACAGCGTTAGTCAAGGGCCAACGGCCCCCCCAAACCCCCCATCGAAAACCGAGGGATGTATTGCATTCAAAGCCAGCGCAAAATCCTTGTAGGAGCTGGCTTGCCAGCGAAGGCGTCTTCACATCCGATAGAGATGTCGTCTGACACTGCGCTTTCGCTGGCAAGCCAGCTCCTACAGGGAGGTTGTGTCTGGCTTTAGGAACCCTTGCCCTTTTCATTGGCCGGGTCGTAGACCTTGGTCAGGTCACCGCCGAGGCGGAAGGTCTTGAACGGTTGCATCTTGTGCTTCTTCGCCAGCACCTCGGGCGAGCAGGTGTAGAGCGAGCAGTACGGTTCGAGCCAGGCGAATTTCATGTCCTCTTTCAGGTCGGTCATGTCCTGTTCTTTGCCGTTCTTTTTCTCGAACTGGTCCGGATCCTTCACCCCGGACAACACCCGGTCACCCAGGCGTTTCAGTGCGCCGTTGTTTTCCTGACGCAGATCCACACCGTTGACCTGGGCGAAACTGGCGATCATCGCCAGCGGCGGCAGGGCGTAGTTGTGGTAGGCCAGCGCTCGTTGCTGACGCTTGAGTTCGTTGGGCAGGTAGCCGTCGGCGTCGACCTGATTGGCGCCGACCTTGTATTCCTTGACCGCCCAGTCGAACAGGTCGCGACGGTTGGTGGCGACGGAAGTGGCCATCACCGACCACGCCGCCCAGTACGAGTGGTTGTTGGTCTGGTCGAGCGGCAGGTTGTCCCAGTCGCTGACCACCTGGTCGGCCATCTTGCTGAACCAGGCTTCGATCACTTGCGCTTCCTGTTGGTGGGTGGCCAGCGGGTGGGAGTCGGAAAACTTCAGGCGGATGTACGCCGACGCCATGCTGCCCAACGCCCATTTGCGCATCGACTTGCCGGTGTGGTTGAAGTCCTTGGACATCAGCGCGTCGGCCTGTGCCCAGGCCGTCAGCCAGCTCAATGTGCATTCCAGTTGTTCCGGGCGACCGTCGCGCATGAACTGCATCACGCGCTTGCTGGTGCCGCGCTCGATCTTGGTGATGTCGGCGGTGCTGTCGCGGAAGGCTTTTTCCGACTGCACGTTCAGGGTCGCGCGGGCCTTGTCCGAACCTTCGTACTTGCTGCGAAATTGCAACGAGCCGGTGTACGGCGTCGGCATCGCATCGCAGCCTTCGCTGTTGTCGCCCGTCTTGAATTTATCCACAGGCGCAAAATAGCCTTGGGGTGGACGCAGTGGCGCCGCCGCTTGCGTGGCCCCGGCGAACATCGCCAGGCTCAAAAGCGTGGGTGCCAACAGTGTTGAAAATTTCGGATTGCGCATAGCAGACCTCATTGCCCGACCGAAGCAGTACGCTGCTCGGCGCCCGGGAATACGTTGCGTTTGCAGATTTTCGCTTCGACTTTCTGAGGCGCGGCACCGGCTTCGGGGCCCTGGACTTCAACGGCCAGCAGGTTCTGTGAAGCCCAGTCTTCGTCCGTGCGCAACTCGAAAGCGAAACGCCCGTCAGTCTCGGAGGTTTCCGGTTTGTCGATCTTGATGTCCTCGTGGCGACCGTTCATGTACCAGAGGGTGGCTTGCAGGGTTTTCACCGACGTATCGGCGAAGCGGATGTCGACTTGGTGGCTGCTGTTGCGCAGGTCCATGTTTTTGCTGTTGACCATCAACTCGTTTTTGCCCGGCTTGAGCGTGGCGCTGCCGGACATCTGTGCATCCTTGCCTTCGCAACCGTTGTCCAGCAACGCCATCATCTGGCGGTAGATGGTTTCCTGGTCGAGGCGGTACAGCGGCGAGAATTCCCAGATAAGAATCTTCGGCGGGTTCTTCTGGAACTCGTCACTGCCCAGGTACTGCAGCATCGAACCTTCCAGGCCGCCGCCGGGGAACGCTACGTTGAGGATGTCGGCGCCGATGGCCTCTTCGAGGAAACCGGCGAAGTTGTAGTTCTTGCCACTGTGGGAGGTACCCACGAGGGTGATTTGCGGGTTGCCGGAATCGCCGAACAAGTCGCCATCACCCGCTTCGCCTTTCGGCTCGGTGGTGAATTGATCCATGTACTGGATCGCGTAGCTGGTGCCACAGAGTTGACCGGCCATGTTGTGCAACGTTCCGGTCTTGCCCATGCGACCCGACTTTTTGGTCTCGAATTCGCGCTTCGGAATGTCGGCGAATTCAGGCAATTGCTTGACCTTCTCGGCGACGATTTTCGCCGTGCGCTGGGCACCGTATGGGGTCCAGTGCTGGTCGCCACGGAAGTAAAAATCGTGGGCGGGCAGGGTGTCGGGCAACGACTCGTTGGTCAGCGGCGACAGGTCCGGAACGACGTAGCCCATCTGCGCGAAACGGCCGAGCATGGACTTGTAGTTCTTCAGCGCCTTGTCGAAGTCGAAGCTGGCCTTCTCCGCCGGGTTGAGCTTGTTGCGGTTCACCAGGCCACGGGTAGGTTGATAAACCACAACGAGTTCCACGCCTTTGCTCTTGAACGCATCGTGCAGTTGTTTCATGCGTTTGTAGCCGGCGGGCGTGGTGTCGAATTCGGTGCGCAAGTCTTCTTGCGTACGGAACAACCAGTCACCCTGAGCCTGCACCAGCGTGGTGAAGTTCTGCTGATAACGGGTGGTGTAGTTCTTCGGATCATGAGCGGCCGGGCACAGGCTGCAGCACGGCTCGGCGGAGAATTTCGGTGCTTGCACCTCATCGGCGCGCGCACCGGTGCTGGCCGCGAGAATGCCGGCGGTCAGGGCCGACAGGCTGAGTAGTTTGATCAAGTGTGGGTGCATAAGATTATCCTCAGTCCCGCATTTCGGTCTGGCGTTCGACGGGGTCGATCAGCACGGCTTTCTGCTGGCGCACCAGCAGGTCGAGAATTTCATCCTGGCGATCGCCAAGGATGCCGGTGAAGCTGATGCCGCTGGATTTGGTCGGCGCGAGCATCGACACGCGATACAACTCGACGCTCAGCGGCGAGTCGATGGACAGTGGCCCGCTGCCGTTGGCTGCCAGTTCACCGCCGACCACGATCAGCGACACCTGGGCGTCGAACGGGTCGAGCTTGATGTCACGGTCGGTGTTGCTCAGGTCCTTGATGTGGCCGTAGACGCCGGTCAGGCCGTTGGCCATGGCGACGTTTTCGTAGAGGCGAATGTTCACGCTGTTACGAATGCGGATGCCGTGGCGCTTGTTGCTCAGCACGCGGTTGCCCCACAGCAGGTTGTCGGCACTCTCGTAGAGGGTGATGCCGTCGGTGTGGTTCTGGTAGATCTCGTTGTGGGCGATCAGGTTGTTCACGCTGTTACGGTCGATCACCAGCCCCGAGAGGTGGTTGTCGTAGCTGCGATTGTTGAAGATGAAACTGTCGTTGACCTCACGGGAAATAATGATCCCGTGTTTCTTCTTGGTCCCGTACACCGTGTTGTCGGCAATGATCAGACCGTGGGAGCGGTCATGCGGGTCGATGCCGTAGACGATGTTGTCTTTGTAGGTGTTGCCCTTGACCACGAAGTCGCGGGTTTCGTAGCAGTAGAAGCCGTACCACATGTCCGAGAATTCGGAACCGACGATCCAGCCGGTCGGCTCAGGACGCTTGAGCACCTTGGCCATGTTTGGCGTGTACTGGGAAATACTCACGCCGTAGGACTTACTGTTGGCGTAGCCAAAACTGGCGATCTTGCTGTTGGCGATGTAGGTCTCGGTGCCGCCCCAGGACAGCAGGAACGGGCGGAATTCCTTCGGCGAGTTGAACGTCGCCGGGCCGTTGTCCTTCTCGCGCCAGCCAGTGATTTTGGTGTCGCGCACAAACAGCTGGCCGTCGTTGACCAGGAACGCGCCGCCCTCCTGGGACAGGCGCAGTTCCTGGGTCTGCTTGTCGATTTCGAGGATGCCGTGGCGACCGACCACAATCGGCAACCGGGAGAGGAACACGCCCGGCGAGGTTTCGCTGAAGTACTGCTTGGGGACCTTTTTCGCCAGGTCCTTGAGGTTCATGTAGCCGTCGTCGACGAAGATCGCCTGGGGGATGCCGTGCTGACGCACCACCCATTCGGCCATCTTGTTGTCGCCACCGATGAAGTCCTTCAGGGCGTCTTCCTGCATCATCCGGCGCAGGCTGATCTTGCCCGGTTTGCTGCGCACGATCTTCGCGGCGATGGCCTCGGCGGTGTAGCCGGAAACGTCCGGCAGCTTCGGCGTGGCCAGTTCCAGCGGCGCGGTCGGTGCGCTGCTGACGGTGTAGGTCTTGGCCTGTTGCAGTTCCTTGGCCGTGGTTACCGGCTTCGCCGGTTCCACTTTGGCCGGCTCTACATTGGCGAAGCCAGTCGCGCTGGCCAGCAGCATCGCGCCGGCCAACAGGCTGATCGAGCCTTTTCGGGCTGGATGATTCATCTGGGAGACTCCCTTCGCAATGTGCATCAGAAGCGCCAGATCACGTCGATGAACGCACGGTGCATGTACGAATCGACCTGACTGCCATAGGCATCGCCCGGCTTGAACACGCCGCCACGGAAGCGCACCAGGGCCGAAGGCTCGTCGATCGACTGGCTCAGTGCCGCCGGCAACAGGCCTTGCTTGAAGTACTTGGTGACCACCAGGTCCATCTCCTGACCGAGGTCTTTTTCGCCATCGTTCAGCGGCAGGGACGTGGTGGAAAGAATTGCGCCGGTGGCATCGTCGGTGTTGTTTTCGACGGCGTTGATGCCATTGCTGCCGATCGGCTTGTTGCCGTCGACGCGCCAGAATTTGTGGTAGATCAGGCTGGCGTCGTATTCGTCGTTGAGCATCCACGAGCCGAACAAAGTCGCGGTCTGCATGTTTTGCATTTCGCCACGGAAGGCTTCGCCGAAACGGTGAACCCGCGAGCGCGTACCGGTGTAGTTCGAGCGGTTGCTTTCCAGACCGTTCTGTTCGTACTCGGCGCTGGCTCGGGCATAGGCGGCACCGACTTGCCATTGCGGGTCGAGGCGCAGGCGCACGCCGATATCGGTGGCCCAGCCGTTGAGGTTTTCACCGCGCTTGGCTTCGGCCGGCGACGTACCATCGGCGTTCAGCGGGTTGACCTTGTCGATGTCACCGCTCATGCCGGTGATGCTGCCCCAGTAATTGACCGTGTTGGTATTGCGCCAGTTATAGGCGTCGCTGTCGGCGGTCAGGCCGATCCAGCTGATGTCACCGTTCTGTTTCTTGTCCAGCGAATCGGCCGGTACGCCCGGCTCCGGGAAGTCGAGCTTGCCGTTGTCATGGGTGTGATGACCGCGAATACCGACCCAGTTGCCCGGTGTCCACTGATACGAAGCATCGGCGTAGGCGTGCAGGCGATCCTTGTCTTTCGGGGCGAGTTCCGTGAGGTCGGTGCGGTACTCGCTGAAACGTTCGGCGACCCCGACGTTGGCGCGCAAGAGGGTTGTGTCGAACGTCCAGTTCAGGGCTTCGATGTTGGTGTCGCGCCATTGGCCGTCGGCGTTGTGCAGACGTTGGCGACCGAGCTTCAACTGCTCGCCCGGATACGGCGTGAGTCCGCTGTAGCCGACCCAGAATTCGCGCATGGCCAGGTAGTTTTTCTTGGTCTTGCGATCACCGTTGTCGGTGGGCGTGGTGCCGTCACTGGCGGTCCCTTGCAAGGTGTCCGTCTCGATGATGTCGGTGGCCGTCACGGCTTGACCCATGGCATAGGCGCTCCACGCGCCGCTTTCGCCATAGATCCATGGACGCAAATCGAGGCCGACGCCGTTGACGTCGCCACCGCTCTGGGTACCGAGGTCACTGTCGTCTTCGGATTGGCCGGTAACCTTCACTTCCAGGCCAAAGTTCTTGGTTTCTTCAGTCATCGCAGCAAGCGTCGGGCAAGACCAGATCAGCGCGAATGTCAGGCCAATGCCGGCCTTCATGAATGGATTCAACTTCATTGGGATTCCTCGCCATCTTCTTCTTGCAGGGCATGCAGTTCCGGCGTGCTCGGGCTCAGGGCACCGCGCACGGCCTGTTC
This sequence comes from Pseudomonas sp. GW821-FHT01C01, assembly GCF_059422645.1. Taxonomy (NCBI): domain Bacteria; kingdom Pseudomonadati; phylum Pseudomonadota; class Gammaproteobacteria; order Pseudomonadales; family Pseudomonadaceae; genus Pseudomonas; species Pseudomonas sp. GW821-FHT01C01. The sequence goes on from NZ_JBWKXF010000010.1 coordinate 158,328, forward strand.
TTGTTTCAACAGGCGCTGGGCTTCGGCCAACCGGTCGGGCGGCAATTGCGTTTGGATTGTTTGCGCAAGCTCGGTGGCTTGCGGGGTGTTCTGGGCCAGGGCCAATTGGCTGAAGACGTAGGCGTTCAGCGGATCAGGCTTGGTGCCCTTGCCTTGGGAAAACAGTTGGGCAATGGCGAAGTCGGCGCTGTTCTGACCGTTGCGCGCAGCGGTCAACAGATGGTCGAGAGCCTTCTGCGGATAGACCTTACCCAGGTAGCCACGGCGATAGATCTGGCCGAGGTAGTAATCGGCGGCGACTTCACGGCCGACGGCTTTCTGGAAATGCTCCTCGGCGACCTTGGCGTCGGCCGGCACCAGTTTGCCTTCGAAGTAGAGCTTGCCCAGCAACAGTTCGGCGCGGGGCTGGTCGGCGGCGCGGCCGTTGTCCAGGTACTTCATCATCTGGTCGACGTCGCCCAGTTCCGGGAAGTCGTAGATCAACTGCGCGAGGGTGACCCACGACGCCGGGTAGCCCGGTGCGATCGGTTCGAGCAGCGACTGCGCGGTTTTTTCGTCGGTCTTGCCCAGGGTCGCATCGGCGAGCACACGGGCGACGCTGTCGACGCGTTGCGCCGAAACGCTGCCGCGAGCGTGAGCCGCTTGCATCTGTTTGATCAGCTCGGCCTGTTGTTCTGGCTTGGCCTGTTTCTGGTAGACCGTGGCCAGTTCGACGTAGCAGATGTCGCTGGTGTTGAGCGCGGCCTTGCAGATTTTTTCCACGTCATCCAGGTGCTGGTCGTAGGTGCCTTGGGTGCGATAGAGCAGCACTTGCGCCAAGCCGGCTTCCGGCCTGTTTTCGGCACGCCATTGGCTTATCTGCTGCTGGGCATTCACGTTGGGAAAACTGTGCGGGTACTGCAGGTACAGCATTGCCAGCGGGATCAGCGTGTTGCCTTCGCCCGCGGCGGCCGCTTTTTTCAACAGGGTTTCGGCTTCGTGGTGCTCGGCTTCGGTGGAACCGGGCTTGGCCACCAGCAAGCGCCCGAGGCGCGCCTGGGCGCGCGGCGAAACGCTGGCCGCAGCGCGGTAAGTCGCCTCGGCCTGTTTCATCTGCGCCGGGTCGCGGCTGTCGACCTGGATATCGGCCAGGCCGACCTGCGCTTCGCTGTAGCCCAGGTCTGCCAGTTGCCGGTAGTTCGCCGCGGCGGTGGCAGTATCGCCGCGCTTGAGGGCTTCGTTGGCCAGGCGCTGGTCGGGGAGGCCGGCGCAACCGGCCAGGCTCACCGCCAATGCAACTGCACACAGAGAGCCCATGTGGGAGCGGGCTTGCTCGCGAAAGCGGTGTGTCAGCCGGCATTGAGGGTGAATGTCAGAATGCATTCGCGAGCAAGCCCGCTCCCACAGGGTGCGCGGTGTTCTTGGGATTGGTGGAGTAATCACAGGCATGTCCTCGACTTAAAGACCGACAGCCATGGCTTTGTCGATCAGCCAGTTCAGGTTCGGGCCACGGTCGCTGCTCACTTCCGCCGGGCGGCCGGCGAGGGAGCTGTCCAGGGTTTCGTCCGGCTGGATCAGCACGCGGATGTCCGAGGACAGGTCGGCGCTTTTCAGGCTGGTGCTGCTGACGATTTTGCCGGTGCGGCTCTTGTCCTCGCCGGCGATCTGGAAGCGCACCGAAGTCCCCGGGCGCACGTCGCCGAACTGGCGATAGGAGAAGCGCGCTTCAACATTGGCTTCGCTGTTGCGCGGCACCAGTTGGAAGATCACATCGCCCTTGCTGGCGTACTGACCGTTGGCGACCATTTGCTGGGCCACGGTGCAATCGCAAGGCGAGGTCAGGGTGCCGGTCATCTGCTTGCCGAACAGTTCTTCAACCTTGGCCGGTTGCAATTGGTCTTCGTCCAGATGGCCCTTGAGCACGTCGAGCATGCTGGTGCTGAAGGTCGCCAGCGGTGCGCCTTTGGCGGCCACGCCGTCGGCTTTCACCAGGCTCTGCACGGTGCCATCGCGGGGCATGGTGATGTTCACGCCCGGCACGCTGACCAGACCGGCCTGGGCATGGCTGACGAAGTACATGCCGTATACCGATTTGAAAACGAAGCCGAAGGCGGCCACACCCACCACGAAGATCCCCAGGCTGAAGGTCACGGCTTTCAGGCGTCCGAACGCGGACATGCCGTGGCCGCCGTCCTTGACCTTGCGCGCCTTGGTGAAGTTGTCGCGCTGCAGGGTCGCCAGCATTTCACCCACGCTGACGATGTCGCCGGCCAGGTGCGAGGTGATCAGGTGGCGCAGGGTCGAGATGTCCCGTGGTTCCAGGTTCTGGAACTGGCAGCCGGCGCGTCCGGTCTCGCGATCGAAGGAGCGGACCTGCAACTCGACGTCCATGGCCAGGCCGAGGTTGTCGATGACGAATTGCAGGCGGGCCTTGTACACATCGCCAATTTTCAGCGGCAACTGACCGGCGTTGAACGCCAGGCCACCGGCGGACAGGTCGATCACCCGGGCTTCGACCGGTGTCCGGTCAGGGCCGAAGAAGCGCAACTTGGCCGGGATTTTTACGCGGGCGTGTTGGCGCTGGGCTTCGGATTCGTGCACTACGTTGGCGTTGACGGCGGTATTCATAAGGGCGATTTCCTGGTTAATTCAATAAGGGGCGGTCAGACCATCAACAGCAGCACGGCGACAAAAATGCTGCCGGCAGAGAAGGTCATGGTCCGAGACGACCAGGTGTTGAACCAACGTTGAAAGCTGGCGAGATCACGGGTCAGGTGGGTGGGCTGGCGGGTCCAGGACTGTTGGTCGAGGCGGAAGAACACGTAGATCTTCACCAGCGCGCCGACGATCTGGTTGTAATAGAGAATTGCCGGGTAGGCCGGGCCGATCCGGTGTCCGGAGCACGACAGCAACAAGGTCAGGATGAACCGGGTGATGCCGATCCACAGCAGGTACACCAGGATGAACGCGGTGCCGTACTTGAAGCTGGCGATCAGCGCTACGGTCAGGCCCAGCAGCGAGGTCCACATCGACACGCGCTGGTCGAACAGCACCACCGAAGTGAACACGCCAAGGCGTTTGATCCCCAGGCCCAGGGCCCGGGAGTTCTGGCGCAGGTTGTTGCCGTACCAGCGGAACATCAGTTTGCGGCTGGCCTTGATGAAGCTCTTTTCCGGCGGGTGTTCAACGGTGTTGATCGCCGCGTCCGGCACGTAGAACGTGTCGTAGCCCAGGCGCATCAGGCTGAACCAGCTCGATTTGTCATCGCCGGTAAGGAACTTGAAGCGACCCAGGCGCCAGTGTTGCAGCGAGTCGCTTTCCACGTCGGCGATGAAGTCCGGGTTGGTGACCACGGTGGCGCGGAATACCGACATGCGACCGGTCATGGTCAGCACGCGCTTGGACAGGGCCATCGAGCACATGTTGATGTGGCGCTGGGCGAAACGCAGCTTGTGCCATTCGCTCATGATGTAGCCGCCACGCACTTCGCAGAATTCGTTGGTGGTCAGGCCACCGACGTTGCCGAACAGCTGGAACCACGGCACGGTCTTGAGCACCACGCCTTCGCCGAGCACGGTGTCGCCATCGATCACCGCGACCACGGCGCGATCATCTGGCAGGTGCCGGGAGATGGCGCGGAAGCCATAGGCCAGGCCATCGCGTTTACCGGTGCCGGGAATGCGTACGAAGTCGAGCTTGACCCGGGCCGGTGGGTTCATCCGGTTCCACAGGCTTTTCACCAACAGTTCGTCGGACATCTCCACGATGGAGCAGACCACGGTGGTCGGCAGGCCGCAGTCGATGGCTTCGCGGATCACCGAGCTGTAGACCTGCGCAGTGGTCAGCGCGTCGATACGGAAGCTGGTGACCATCAGAAACACGTGGGACGGGTCAGCCGCTTTGCCCAGCTTGCGCACTTTGCGCCGCAGGTGCGGGTAGACGATGTACAGAAAAATCATGCCGCGCACAAAGTGCGTGGCACCCATCGAATAGCGCCAGATACCCACGGCGCCAATCAGGAAAATGAAGTCCTTCGACTCGGAGTCGAACGTGGACACGGGCAACGCCATGGCGAGGCCCATCAGTAAACTCAGGTAGAACAGCCAACCGGCGGCCTGGAGTAGGCCGTGTTTTAGCCTGTGCATAATCGGAATCCTAAAGTCAGTTGCAAGTCTCGCGCCCCCCGTAGGAGCCGGCTTGCCGGCGATGGCGATCTCAGGTACGCCATCGCTGGCAAGCCAGCTCCAACAGGTTTGCGGTGATCCTGTAGGAGCCGGCTTGCCGGCGATCAGCGCGAAGCGCTTACAACCTGCCGGTTACCAGCAGATACCTTCGGCCCGGCTATTGGTGCTGGTGGCCTTGGACATGAAACCGACCAGGTCGATCACTTGCTTGCCGTGTGGAACGTCCTGCACCAGAGCGCGGAACTTCTCGTCGCGGTTGCCGAGGATGATCACGTCGGAGTTGTTGATCACTGCGTCGAAGTCGGCGTTGAGCAACGACGAGACGTGAGGGATCTTCGACTCGATGTAGTCCTTGTTGGCACCGTGAACGCGGGCGTACTCGACGTTGCTGTCGTAGATGCTCAGGTCATAGCCCTTGCCGATCAGCATTTCCGCCAGGTCAACCAGCGGGCTTTCGCGCAGGTCGTCGGTGCCGGCCTTGAAGCTCAGGCCCAGCAGGGCGACTTTGCGTTTGTCGTGGCTGGAAACGATGTCGAACGCGTTCTGCACCTGGGATTCGTTGCTGCGCATCAGCGAGTTGAGCAACGGGGCTTCCACGTCCAGGGAACCGGCGCGGTAGGTCAGGGCACGCACGTCCTTTGGCAGGCACGAGCCGCCGAAGGCGAAGCCTGGGCGCATGTAGTACTGGGACAGGTTGAGGGTCTTGTCCTGGCAGACCACGTCCATCACTTCGCGACCGTCGACACCGACCGCTTTGGCGATGTTGCCGATTTCGTTGGCGAAAGTGACCTTGGTGGCATGCCACACGTTGCAGGTGTACTTGATCATCTCGGCGACCGCGATGTCCTTGCGGATGATCGGTGCGTCGAGCTCTTCGTACAGCGATTGCAGAACGTCGCCGGACGCTTTGTCGAATTCACCGATGACGGTCATTGGCGGCTGGTCGTAGTCGGCGATGGCGGTGCTTTCGCGCAGGAACTCAGGGTTCACGGCCACGCCGAAATCAACACCGGCCTTTTTGCCGGAGCAGTCTTCGAGAATCGGGATGACCACGTTGGCCACGGTACCCGGCAGCACGGTGCTGCGCACGACGATGGTGTGGCGGGTGGTCTTGTCACGCAGGACAAAACCGATTTCGCGGCACACCGCCTCGATGTAGTTCAGCTCCAGATCGCCGTTCTTTTTGCTCGGCGTGCCCACGCAGATCATCGACAGGTCGGTGTCGCGAATCGCCTCGGCGAAGTTGGTGGTGCCACGCAGGCGACCGGTCTGGATGCCCTGGGCCAGAAGTTCGCCCAGGCCCGGTTCAACAATCGGCGATTTGCCGGCATTGATCATATCGATCTTGTCTTTGGCCACATCGACGCCAACGACGTCATGACCCCGTGCAGACAGGCAACCGGCACATACTGCGCCGACGTAACCCAAACCAAAAATGCTGATGCGCATCGCAATTACCTCTGTATTGATCAAGCCATTAGATGGCCGGAGTTAATGGTGTTCAGCGGTGATAGTGCACTCGCAAGTACGCCTTACAGGCGCAACGATGCCGTGTGCTGGCATATAAGTTACGAGTGTCTAAATAAATGCACTCAAGGTGTGCGCAACTAGGCCTTGTTATTATGATTTGCCCTGTTATGCAGCAGATCCTCCTTTCAGGGGATGCAGGTGCAAAAAGGTTTTGCACGCTTGATCTCAGGCCGAAAGCCCGTGGATCAAGCGGTTGGGTGCTCGGGTGAGCACGTTTATAGGGGCGCTGCCGTGGCCTTGTAGGGGATAGTCATACCGCGTTATCTCCTGTCCGCTTGCTGTTGTCCAAATCAGTGATTAGTCAGCGCAAGTTAGTATTACAACTTCGCTACAAGAATCGCTTATCTGCGTAAGTTATCTCGTACACGCTCGGCGAGAATCGTTACGGGTGGTATGAGCGGCGCGTTTGGACATAGTTCCAGTCCGCTCATCGTGAAATCTGAAATTTTTTGAAATATTGAGAAAGATGGCACTGCTCTCAAATTGATAGCACTTGCCGTTTCGCCCTTTATATATAGGCGGGTAAATGGAGTAGATAGTTCTTTGCCACTACCGTTAAAAAAAGTCAGTGCCACTACGCAAAAAAATGATTGATGTCGAGTGAAACTAAAGTTAGGAAACCGAGTGGTGATTTTTTGGCGCCATAAATATGGCGAAAAAGGCGGGGAAGGCTGAAGTGAATCAAGGGTCGGCGCACGAGAGTTGTGGAGCTTGTGCGCCGACTGGATGCATTACTCTGGTGCGTGATCGCGCAGGAACACCAGATTGTCAGGTTTGGATTGCTCGGCGCTGTAGCGATAACCCTGGACGTCGAACTGCTTGAGGGCGGCCGGATCGTTGATGCGTTCTTCGATGACGAAGCGACTCATCAGGCCGCGGGCCTTTTTCGCGTAGAAGCTGATGATCTTGTACTGGCCGTTCTTCAGGTCCTTGAACTCGGTATTGATGATGCGTGCGTTCAGGGCGCTGCGTTTGACCGCCGAGAAATACTCGTTGGAGGCCAGGTTGAGCAATACGTCATCGCCTTGATCGACCAGGGCTTCGTTCAGCCATTCGCTGATACGTGTGCCCCAGAACGCATACAAGTCCTTGCCCCGGGCGTTGGCCAGCCGGGTACCCATTTCCAGGCGATAGGGTTGCATCAGGTCAAGCGGGCGCAGCAGTCCGTACAGGCCGGACAACATGCGCAGATGCTGCTGGGCATAGTCGAAATCGGCTTCGCTGAAGGTTTGCGCATTCAGGCCGGTGTACACGTCACCCTTGAAGGCCAGCAGTGCTTGCTTGGCGTTTTCCGGGGTGAACGCGGGCGTCCAGCTGCCGAAACGAGCGGCATTGAGCCCACCGATCTTGTCGGAAACGTGCATCAATTCGCTGATCTGCGCCGGCGTCAGCTCGCGCAATTGCAGGATCAATTCCTGGGAGTGGTCGAGGTACTGCGGCTGAGTGAAGCGCTGGGTCGCCGGCGGTGTTTCATAATCGAGGGTCTTGGCGGGTGAAATCACCATCAGCATGAAGTCGTCTCCTTTAATCGTGGCGGCGATTCTAGGGGGTTGTCGGTGTTGACTCCAGCTATCGAGGTCATTGGTGATGACCGGTGGTCATGCGCTGAACCTGTGGGAGCGGGCTTGCTCGCGAATGCGGTATGACATTCACCAAAAATGTCGACTGATACACCGCTTTCGCGAGCAAGCCCGCTCCCACATCTATGGATACCCCCATTTCTGCAATACTGTTTTCGATGCGTGTTTGG
>NZ_JBWKXF010000011.1:0-42039 GCF_059422645.1 Pseudomonas sp. GW821-FHT01C01
GACGTAGCGCAATGACTGATTTTACGACTGCTTCGCAGCCGAACGCAGCCTCGCGGGCTCGGCAGCTGCTACAAAGGGTGTCGCGGCTGGAATTGCTTAACTGACTGCCCTCGATGGTTTAACTCATCCAGCCCAGTGTCGCCACGGCCAGCACCGCGTAGCGGGCGCCTTTGGCCAGGGTGACGATCAGCAGGAAGCGACCCAGCGGCTCACGCATGACACCGGCGACCAGCGTCAGCGGATCGCCGATCACCGGTAGCCAACTGAGCAGCAAAGACCAATGGCCAAAGCGTTGGTAATGAAGCCGGGCTTTTTCCAGATGTCGGGGGCTCACCGGAAACCAGCGCCGGTCGCGGAACCGCTCGATCCCGCGCCCCAGCCACCAGTTAAGCAGCGAACCCAGAACGTTGCCGAGTGTCGCCACCGCCAGCAGCGCCCACAGCCAGTACCGGTCGCTGAGCAGCAGTCCCACCAGCACCGCTTCGGATTGCAATGGCAGCAGCGTGGCGGCACCGAATGCAGCGAAAAACAGCCCGAAATACGCGCCGGACATCAATGGGCGGGATAGTCCGCGACCACCACGTCAGTGCCGTCTTTTTTCAGGCCGATGACCTGATATGCATCGCTCATGCCGTCCATTTCCATGCCGGGCGAACCCATGGGCATGCCGGGCGCAGCGACGCCCAGCAGATCGTCGCGCTTGCTCAAGGCCAGGACCTGGTCGGCCGGGACATGACCTTCGACGAATTTGCCATTGATCAACGCGGTGTGGCACGACGCCAGGCGCGGTGGCACGCCGTGCTGCTGCTTGAACTCACTCATGTTGGCTTCGACGTGGTCTTCGACCTTGAAGCCATTGGTCTCCAGATGAGTGATCCATTTTTTGCAGCAACCACAATTGGCGTCGCGATGAACCTCGATCGGGATGAGGTCGGCGGCCTGGGCCAGGGAGGAAATGAACAGGGCGCTCAGGGCGATCAGGCGCAGAGGGGTTCGCATGGGATTCGTCTCGGCTAACGGGCAAAAAAACGCATTCTGACCATTTTTTCCGGTCAGGCATTTAAGGAGTGTTTCGAAGTACTACTAAGATCGGCTGTTCGATGATGGTAGATCAGTGCTGTCAGGCAGATGAGGGGGATATTACAAAATCGTCAGGTTGAATGCCCGGAGTCGGTATCGGTATCGATACAAACCAGCTGATTGTCATGTAAGAAAAGCCTGTAAGACCATTCGTTAAAGTGTCATGGCCCAATAAGCAAGGCACTTTGCGGTGTGTGGCTGAAATGTACAAAATTTGTAAAAGAACTCAATAAACGTTAGGCGGCTCCCATGCTCCCGTTGATACTCGCGACCACTTAGCTTGGTCAAACAAGGAGTTTTTTCATGACTATCGGTTATACCGGCGCATGGACCCCGAAGGCGGGACTATTGGTTCGAGACACCAACAGCAGATCGAAGCCTGTTGCCCAGAATGACAAGGTCAGGCAGATGCTTGACCTGGTGGGCAGCAATCCGGTTGCGCTGGATACTGCCAAGATGGACAAGATGGAAATGCGCAAGCAGATGAAGGGGTTTGATCCCACTGATATTTCCGTCAAGTCCTTGGGCACTCTCAGTGTCTTTCTGAAAGAACGTGGCCTGATCAGTGATGTAACGGCAGTAACGCTGAGCAATGCCGGCGACAAGTTCGATCGGTTTGGCATCAAGGACCCTGACGCGAAGTTCAATGCGCTGGAATATTTCGCGATTCAACTGGACAACATCCAGAGCAACAACTTGAAGGGTAACAAGTACGCCAACTACTTGATTCCCGAGTTCAAAAAAGCGATCTACGTGCTGCAGAACCTGGAAACCTACGGTAAAAGCAACGGCCCGATGGAGAGGCCAGGCACGGGGCTGTCGGCCAAGGCCTGACGCGGTGTTGCCCGGCCCGCCCGGTTCATCGAACGGGCCGGCGACCCTTAGCGGTCGAGCAGTTTCATGACTTCCTCCGGATAACGCAGGCCAGCGGTGGCATTCGGCGCAAAGACCGACTCCAGCGCCTGCAGTTCATCAGCGTTCAGTCTCACCTGCAGAGCGGCCACGTTTTCTTCCAGGTATTTACGTTGCTTGGTGCCTGGAATCGGAATCAGGTAGTCACCCTGGGCCAGTACCCACGCCAGCGCCAGTTGGCCGGCCGTCACGCCTTTTTCTGCCGCCAGTGCCTGTACTTGCTGTACCAGCAGCAGGTTTTTCGCGAAGTTTTCGCCCTGGAAGCGCGGGCTGAAGCGACGGTAATCGTCCGCCGCAAAATCATCCGGACTTTTCAATGCTCCGGTCAGAAACCCTCGACCCAAAGGGCTGTAAGGCACAAAGGCGACGCCCAGGCGCTGGCAGGCAGCCAGGCAACCGTTTTCTTCCTGATCACGACTCCACAACGAATACTCACTTTGCAACGCGCTGATCGGATGAACCTTGTGCGCGCGTTCCAGCGTCGCTACCGAGGCTTCGCTCAATCCCAGGTAACGGACCTTGCCGGCACTGACCAGTTCGGCCATGGCGCCGACGGTTTCTTCGATGGCCACTTGCGGGTCGATACGGTGCTGGTAATACAGGTCCAGGGTGTCCACGCCGAGGCGTTTCAAGCTGCCGTCGATGGACTGGCGAATGTATTCCGGCCGACCGTTGACGCCCCGGGCGCCGGGGTTGGCCGGGTCGCGGACGATGCCGAATTTGCTGGCCAGAAACACCTGGTCGCGCTTGCCGGCAATGGCCTTGCCGATCAGTTCTTCATTGCTGTGCGGGCCGTACATATCGGCGGTATCGAGCAGGTTGACGCCCAACTCCAGGGCGCGATGCAAGGTGGCCGTGGCTTCGCGGGTATCCGTGCCGGTGGTGTAGAAATCGGTCATGCCCATGCAGCCCAAGCCGATGGCCGACACCTGCGGACCGTTTTTTCCCAATTGACGTGTGTGCATGAAATCAGCTCCCTGTGAAGTGAGTCGCCATTGTTCTCCTCGACAGAAACAAGATAAACCGGCTAAAACAGCTATCACTATTCGTTAAATCTAAACAATCAGTCGGTGGAGCCAGCAATGGACCGTTTCAACGCCATGCGCGTCTTTACCCGGATCGTCGAGCTCGGTGGCTTTGCCAGGGCTGCCGACAGCCTGCAATTGCCCCGGGCTTCGGTGACCATTCTGATCAAGCAACTGGAGGCGCATCTGGGGGTGCAACTGCTGCAACGCACCACGCGGCAGATCAGCCTGACGCTCGACGGTGCGGCTTATTACCCGCGTTGCGTGCAATTGCTGGCGGATCTGGAAGAAACCGAGGCGGTGTTCAGCGCAGCCCGCAACAATCCCAAGGGCTTGTTGCGCGTGGACATGCCGGCGGGAGTGGGGCGATTGGTCGTGATTCCGGCACTGCCGCAGTTTTCGGCCCGCTATCCGTTGATCGAGCTGGAAATCGGCTTGAATGACCGGCCGGTCGACCTGATTCGCGAAGGTGTCGATTGTGTGTTGCGCGGTGGCGAGCCGCTGGACGATTCGCTGGTGGCGCGGCCGCTGGTGATGATGGATCAGGTGACCTGTGCCAGTCCCGACTATCTGCAGCGGCATGGAACGCCAACGACCCTGGATGACCTGCGCGGGCATCAGGTGGTCGAGTATTTCTCCAGCAGCAGCGCAAAGCGTTATGGGTTGGAGTTTGTCGTGGATGGTCAGGTGCGCCCGGTCGACCTGCCCAAGCAGGTGGCGGTCAACAGTGCCGATGGCTATCTGGCGGCGTGCGAGGCGGGATATGGTCTGGTGCAGTCGCCGTACTATCACGTCGCCCGGCAACTGGAGGAGGGGCGTCTGTGTGAAGTGCTGAGGGAGGTGCCGCCACCGGGTATGCCGATGACGGCGCTTTATCCGCCGCACCGCCAGTTATCCCGGCGGGTGCGTGTGTTTGTCGATTGGCTGGTGGAGTTGTGTGCCCAGCCTGGCAATGACTTTTACAGAAAGGATTCAGGACGTTGAGCAGCTATCAACGATGTTGGTAGTAACCCGGTCCGCCATGGTTGCCATAGTGATCGTGATGCCAGCCCCCGTGGGGGAAAACAATGCAACCGCTCAGGGTCAGGATGGCAAGCAGGGGAATCAGCAGTGTGATTCGACGCAACATTTGAAAGTCCTCATGGTTATCGCCGCAATGAAGCTAAAACTCTTCATCGGCTGTAACATGAGACCCCGCTTGTAGCGGCTTATCCCAAAAACAGGGTAAGCGCTTGGCATGCGTACCGATACAAACCGGATACATTTTCAGATTCAGGAACCCGCAATGACACAGTCGCAACGTTTGAAATACTCGATTCTGATCTCCCTGGTGGTGCTGGGGATCATGTTTGGCCTTTCCTGGTTGCAGAACACCGGCGTCATCAGCGAAAAAATGTTCCAGTACATCGCTATCGGCGTGGCGGTGATTGTGGTGGTCGTCAATGGCGTGATGCGGCGCAAGGTCAAGCCCTGATCATTCGATCATTGGTTGCGCAGGATGGCGGCAGCCTGAGGATGCAGGCTGTAGCTTTTGTCGGGGTTGAGGACAATCACGCCTTCGCTGCACAAGCGCTTTAGCACTTCACGCACGCTGAGAAAGGACAGGGGAACATCCAGGTCCAGCAATTGGCTGTGGACGCCACGCACACCCAGGCTGCGGTCGCTTTCGGCGGCCGTCAGCAGGGCATCGATGACTTTCAGGCGGATCAGGCTGGTTCGCAGGCCAAAGCTTTTGAGCAGAATTCTGATCCGCTCGTTGCCGTGGCGATCGGTACGTGGCTCGAATACGTCGATTCCCATGGAAGTACCCTTTGGCGCATTGCTACCGTCCGTTGGCAGTTGCGAGTTGTACATTGCGAAACTCCTTTTCAGAGCCTGATCAGGAAAAGTGGGTGCTCTTACGTGACTAGACGTATGAGCAGCACAAATCATGAAGGCTCAAATGTAGAAAATTTGTCGCCGTCGTGTGATCAACCCGTGAGTCCTTGCACAGTCGTGCAGTAAAACCCTAAATTTTTGTGGTGAGCTTCGTCCCTTCAGGGAGGCACAGCGCGCGCAGGTATGCGCGCCTGTGGCCATCGTTTTTTCGATCAGGAGCGAGCGTGATTATTTCCAGCCAGTTAACCAGGTTGAGCCTGGCGGGTGTGACTCTGGGGCTGAGCCTGGGGCTGAGCCTTGCGGCGAGCGCGAGTGGTTCGCCCGCGCAAACGAGCGCCGACATCCGCCGAACCAGTTTCGGCGTGCCACACATCCGTGCCGACAACGAACGCGGGCTTGGCTACGGCATCGGTTATGCCTACGCACAGGACAACCTGTGCCTGCTGGCCAACGAAATCACGACGGTGAACGGCGAACGTTCGCGGTATTTCGCAGCGGATCAGTTCACCGTTGAAGCGCGTGAGAATCTGGTCAGCGATGTGTTTTTCAGCTGGTTGAACACCCCGCAGTCGGTTGCCGGTTTCTGGCAGGCCCAGACCCCGCAAGTGCGTGAGTTGGTTGAAGGCTATGTGGCGGGATATAACCGCTTCTTGAGCGAACGTCGCGCCCAGGGTTTGCCGCAGCAGTGCCAGGGCGATTGGGTGCGGGACATCACAGCAATGGATCTGGTCAAGCTGACCCGGCGGCTGTTGGTCGAAGGTGGCGTCGGCCAGTTTGCCGAAGCCCTGGCCGGTGCCACGCCACCCCAAGCCGTGGCCCGGGCGTCAGGTGCGCAGGCAGCGTTCCAGGTGGCCACCACGCGAATGCAGCGGTTTGCCCTGGAGCGGGGCAGCAACGCCATCGCGGTCGGTAGCGAGCGTTCTTTTAACGGACGCGGCATGTTGCTGGCCAATCCGCACTTTCCGTGGGTGGGCGGCATGCGGTTTTATCAGATGCACCTGAGCATTCCCGGCAAACTGGATGTGATGGGCGCGGCGTTGCCCGGCCTGCCGATGATCAACATCGGCTTCAATCAACATCTGGCCTGGACCCACACCGTGGACTCGTCCAGACATTTCACGCTGTATCGCCTGCAACTCGATCCCAAGGATTCGACCCGCTATCTGCTCGACGGCCAGTCCTTGCCGATGGACAAGCAGACTGTGACCGTCAACGTCAGGCAGGCGGACGGGCAGATCCAGGCGATTTCCCATGTGGTCTACAGCTCGAAATTCGGTCCGGTGGTGCAATGGCCGGGAAAACTGGATTGGGATCATCAGTACGCCTTTAGCCTGCGTGACGCCAATCTGGATAACGACCGCGTCCTGCAACAGTGGTACGCGATGAACCGCGCTGAAAACCTCAAGGACTTCCAGGCTTCGGTGCACACGATCCAGGGCATTCCGTGGGTCAACACGCTGGCGGCGGACGACCAGGGGCAGACGCTGTACATGAACCTCTCGGTGGTGCCCAACGTCAGCGTCGACAAGCTGGCGCAATGCAGCGACCCGCGAATGGGTTTGCAGATGATCATTCTCGACGGCTCCAACAGCGCCTGTGCCTGGGATATCGACCTGCAGTCGCCACAACAGGGCATCTATGCGTCCGACAAGTTGCCGCAATTGCTGCGCAAGGATTTTGTCCAGCACTCCAACGATTCGGCATGGATGGCCAACCCGGCGCAACCGCTGACCGGTTTTTCGCCGCTGATCAGTCAGGACAACCAGCCATTGGGGCTGCGTTCGCGTTATGCCCTGGACCGGCTGGGTACGCTGACCAGGGCCGGCACCATCGGGGCGACGGATCTGCAACAGATGGTGATGGACGACCAGGTGTATCTGGCGCCTCAAGTGATGACGGACCTGCTGCAATTCTGCGCGGCGGATCTCGGTGTCGATGCAAAAAACCTCACGCCAGTGTGCGCCAGCCTCAAGGCGTGGGACCGCAAGGCCAACCTCGACAGCGGCCTGGGCTTTGTGCACTTCCAGAATGTCATGGAGGCGTTGGAGTCCGTGCCGGACCTGTGGCGTGTCGCCTTCGATCCGCAGGATCCGCAACATACCCCGCGTGGACTCGCAGTCGATCACCCGGAGGTGGCAAAAGCACTGCGGGCCGCGATGCTGGCATCGGTTGAGCAAGTCAACGCTTCGGGACTGAAACCCGGCAGCCGTTGGGGTGATATCCAGGTGGTCAGCAGCGGCGGACAACAGACGCCGATCCACGGCGGGCCGGGCACGCTGGGGATCTATAACGCCATCCAGAGCGTGCCGCGCAGCGATGGCAAGCGCGAAGTGGTCAGCGGCACGAGTTACCTGCAAGTGGTGACCTTTGACGAAAACGGACCGCAGGCCAAAGGGCTTCTGGCGTTCTCATTGTCCAGTGACCCGGCCTCGAAATTTTCACGGGATCAGACGCAGGCCTTTTCGAAAAAACAATGGAGCGTGCTGCCCTTCACCGAGCAACAGATCCTGTCCGACCCGAACTATCAGGTGCAGACGATCCGCCAGCAGGATGCAAAGGCTGCCGAGGTGACTGCGCAGTAAGGTAGTTGAGTTTTGCATGAGCGCTGAAGGTCGCCTCCCGAAAGGGTGGCGGCCTTTTCAGCCTTTCGGGGATTTTTGCGGAATCGCGTTGACCACCAGATTGCCGTTCTGATTGCGGGTCAGGTAGACCGGCAGGACCCGCGGCAGGGACTTCACCAGGCCGTTGATCTCTTTGATGTTGTAGATACCGCCGATGTGGATCGAGCCGGTGCTGTTGTCAGCGACCATCAACGGTTTATCCAGGTAGCGATTGATCAGCGGCAGCGCATCGTTCAGTGCCAGATCGTCGAGCACCAGTTTGCCCTGGCGCCAGGCCAGCGAACTGTCATTGTCATAGGTCTGGCTGATGCGGGGGATGAAGTCGCCGTGGCGATAACTGGCCTGCATTGCCGGGTCAAGGCGCAAACCGTCGCCGGGCAGGTCGTCGTTGCTGCTGACCAGTACCGAACCCTCGATCAGGTTGACTTTGACCTGGTCTTCGTACATCCACACATTGAATTGGGTCCCGGTCACCCGAATCCGGCCTTCGGCGGCCTTGACCACAAACGGGTGACGGGTGTCATGGCTGACACTGAAGAAGGCTTCGCCTTTTTTCAGCGTGACTTGCCGCTGATCCTTGAAGTTGCTGTATGTCAACTCGCTGCCCAGGTTCAGTTCCACCTGGCTGCCGTCGTTCAACGTGACGGTTCGAACATTGTCGGTCGCTTCGAAATGCTGGTAAGCGTTCGGTACCCAGCCCAGGTGCCAGCCGCCATAACCGGCCAAAGGCAATGCCAGGGCACACACCGCCGCTGCAATACCCAGGCGCCGCCACGGGTTTTCGGGTTGGGGGCGAACCAGCGGCACGACTGGCTCGGGACGGGGCAAGTCGCCGGCGACATCCCAGATCTCCAGCATCGCCTCGTACTCGAAGGCGTGGAGCGGATGCGCATCACGCCATTGCTCGAACGCCTGGCGCTCTTGCTCGGTGCAGTCACTGGCGTGCAGACGCATGCACCAATGCGCAGCGGCATCGGTGACGGCGTCGTATTCGGCTTCCGAGAGCGTGTGGTCGGTCATTGGCTCATCCTGATTTCGTGCATTCTAACCTTGGGGGAAGTCTGCGAGAACATCAGTCATGGCATTTAACTATCAATGTGCAGTTCTTTTTCAACGCCTCGCCTCTGGAACACTGGTTGCCGGGTAGCAGTATCCACAGGGCGCGTGAAAAAAAGATCAAAATACGCACCGCTGTGCCGCGCAGATCCGGGGACCTGCGCGGTGTTACGTCGGGATCAGGTTTCAGGGGGCGAAGTGACGGGCACCGGGTCCAGTTGCCGGCCCATTTCGCAGATCAGAAACGCGATCGAGTCGGCATTGTGCAAAATGACATCGGTTCTGAAGTTCGGATTTTGCACGTTTAAAAAAGCTTCCCGTGCCTTATCCATGGTCTTGCTGCCCGTTAGTTTCAGGATGGCCTTGCCGACGTGATAAGAACCCGGAATCGAATCCAGGCTGATCCACGATTGCAGCCCACTGTTCCAGCGTGCGAACAGTTCCTCCTGCGGCGTTTCCATCGACAAGGCTTCTCGCTGGAAGTCCAGCTGGGACTGTTTCATGGCAGCGCCATAGGCGGTGATCGGCGCGACCAGATCGCTGAACGGGCGCCTGGCCTCAAGGGAGGCGATGTCCACGGCCTCGGAAAACAAATGGGCGAATTCGTGTATCAGCGTGGCGGCCTGACTGTGGCCGTCGACGTTGAAGGGCCGGGTTAAACAGGATTTGTACCAGTCGAGTTGCTGATCGAAGAATCTTTCCGTGAAGTGCACATTGCGCTGTTGATCCTTGTCCAGGACAAACGCGATGAGATTGTCATTCGGGTTCCGGCTAGAGCCCACGATAAAGCGTTGCGAGCTCATCCAGTCTTCATCGGGATCGACCAGCGCGTTGCAGATGGGAACGATGGCTTTCTTGATTTTTTCGATCAGCGCCAGGTTGACCTGGCTCACGCCAAAGAAACCCTTGAGGAACGTATCCAGTCGTGTACCCGGGAGAAGTTTGCGTAGCTGCACCATGTTGTGGAGGCTGTTGAACGCGTAATAGCGAGCCATGTCGATGGCCTGCACGATCATCCGGGCTTTTTCAGGATGTTTTGCGCGGATTTCTTCCATCCCCCGGGCCTCAATGTTCAGCACATCCCGGGCAATTTGGGCGTAGGCAAACTGATTGTGCATTTTCGAGAGGGCTTTGCCGAAGTGGACGGTGTGGGTATCCGGGTCGATCAGCAGTTGCTTGTCAGATGCTGCGCGTAACACGGGGCCTTCTTCCTCACCCTTGACCATTCGCCAAACCGCCCCGGTCTTGTTCACGCCGTACACTTTGCCGGCAATGGCGGCGAAAGTTTTCCGGCTGGTCGCTTCGAGGTAGGTGCCATCAGTGCGGCTTTTCGTCAGGCCCTTCAGTTCAATCGTGGTTTCGAATGGTTGCAGCCGCGTACGCAGCGCGGCGGTCGACCGGACCTGCGACCAGGGTTGCGCAATCACAGGGGCGGCAACCGGTTGAGCAACCGCCTCGCCGGTTGCCTGGGCGGTGTCGGCCCATCCATCAAGCGATAACCGGCCCAATGACACGAGTTGCGCGGCACCGGCAATAAACTCGCGCAATGCCGCCCCCCAGTGATGATCCTGCAGGCCTTCGGCCGAATTTCGGGCGTCCTTGAAGGCCTGCCAAAGAAATTGCCCATACGCGAGTTTGCCCGGCAGCAGGGCCGAAATGCGCTCAATGTCCGAGCTGAACAGGTGTTTGACCGGCTCCCAGTCCGCCTGACCGGTAGCGTGTGACTGGCTGCCGAGTAACCGCGCCAGCAGTTGGGTGTTGTCATGGAAAAAGCGGGTGAGCAGGTTGCCGTCGATGGGGTTGGACGCGAGGGTGATTTCGCTCGACTGGCCGACGGTGGACTCGAACAGGTTGCGAAACACCGTTTGCTCACTGTCCGGCAGGCGATGAATCAACATGTCCTGCAATGGCCCCGGCGTGTTGAGCGCCGCGACAACGCTGGCCTCATTGTCGAACTCGACAAACGGTGAGCCGCCGGGGTGGTAAGGGGCGTAGAGGATTTGCGGGCCTGTCTTGCCACTGCCGGGGCCAATCAGGTACAGCCCCAGTGCCTTGACGGCAGCGGCACCGGAGGTCTTGATCAGTTCCAGTGGCCGGGCAATCGCGTGTGCATCCTGCACGGCCGCCCGAGCGATGGCGTCCGGCATGTCCAGCACTTGTCGAAGCAAATCGAAAGCTCCGTCGGACAGCCGTTGCTGCAGCTTCAGTTGGTGGGCGTGTTGCAGCAGTTGCCAGGGCAGTTGCTTGACGAAACGCAACATTCGGCTTTCGCCGCCAGCCGCTTGATTCGACAAGCTGTCCGTGACCTGTTTGGCGTAGTTCCGCGCAATGCCCAGTGACAGTAACAGTTGACGGACCGCCGCCTGGTCCAACCCCGAGGGCAGGGCTTGAGGGGTTGCCGAGCTGACGTTGAACCCGGTGCCTTGCGCAATGTTGTCATGGTTCAGGGCGAACTCAGTGAGGCTCAGGGCGGGGCCAGCCAGGGTCAGGTCGGGGGTGATTTCGATGTCGTCGGGGTCCAGTGCTTTTGCGGGGAAGCGGCTGCCGAGCAACGACGTCAGCGTTTCATGCACATACGATTTAAGGGGTTTGATCCCGTGCAAGTAGTCTTTGTCCTCATCAACGTTGTTGCGGTATTGCTCCAGCAGTTCAAGGTGTAGTCGCTGGTCTTCCAGCGGTGCCATGCCAAGCCAGGCGGGCAGGGTCTGCTGCCGGCTGATCGCCCGGGAAATCGAGATGGCCCTTTGCAGGTTGGTATTGAACGGCATTGTGGTCAGGGCTTTCAGGGCCTTTTTCTGCTTCGTGTCGTTCAGTTCGAAGGTGCGCACGTGTTCGCAGTGAGCCAGGAAATGCTCGATGGACGATTGCGCGACTTGCTCCAATACAGACCCTTCAATCAGCCGCAGCGGACCCAGTGAGTAGCGTGGGTGAAAGATGCGCTGGGCCGGGGTGAGGTTTTCCAGCAGCGCCAGGCGATGTCGTGGGTCGAGCAGACGGCGGTTCAGTTCCAGCCGTGCACGAGTGATGGTGTCAAACACTTCCAGGCCCTCGGCGGGTGTCCACAGGATCGTCCGGCCGGAATGCGAGGGGTCGAGCCCGCCACGCTCGGTCAAGAGCAGGCAATGGGCCAGGGGCAGGACATCCCTCTGGCCGGAGCACTCCAGGGTTAATGAGTAGGCGTCGGGCCGGAAACCCTTGAGTGACTGACGATTTTGCCGGCTGCCCTGATCCGGGTTGAAAACCGTTTCGACAATGGCCCGGTCCGCGTCCCGCAATGTCGCGCCGAGCCCGCGAACACTGGCTTCGCCACGTATGCCGACGGAAAGCGCATGGGCCAGGCGGGGTTTCATGTTTTCCAGATAGATCCGCTGCAAGGCAAGAGAGGCGAGCGGTTGTGCTGCAAAGTCTGCGTTGATCAGTGTTTCGATATCGCTGAAGGTCTTGACGAAAGCTGCCGCCGTATCGGCCAGCACCATGGAAGGATGCTGATTGCCGGACAATACTGGCCGGGTGCTCCAGCGTCCGTCGGTATCCTGTGTCAGCAAGCGTTCGCCGATCATCGTGCGGATATCCATCGCCTTGTCGAACAGGGCGTGGATGTCCACGGCGCCGTCGCTGTGACGGAACACCTGCAGGGCATATTCAATGTTCTGCAGTTGCTTGGTGACGATCGCGTTGAAGAGCTTGTGGAATATCGCACCGGAAATCACTTCCCCGGTCACAGTCGGTCGATCAAAACCGATGAAGCGTTGGCGTTCGTCCAGGCTCAGCAGGCCATAAAGCTCATCCTCGTGACCGGCCGCGCTGAACTTGGCGAGCAAGGTATCGCGCAAGTCCTGATAGTCCATGAGTACCTGCAGGCCTTCGGTGGGTGTGTAGAGAAACGCATGGCTGGCGCTGATCATCAGGGAGCCGGCCAACTCGACATAGTTGGCCTGGTATTCCCACAGACGCACGGTTTCGACCGTCATTGATCGGTTCGTCCGGCTGGTCGGCGAGATCAACGCGTGCAAGTCCTGGCTTTGCTCCGGGCTGATGATTCCGGCTTCGCGCTTGAGTAGCAGTTGCAGCCGCACCTGATCGGCGATGGCGCGGCTGAAGAGCTCGCGACGTGATGCACCATTGGCACTCGCCGCCTCCCAGAAACCTTCGAGCTTCCCGACCAATAAACTGATCAGTGTGCGCGAGAGCGTCGTGACCGCGGCTTCCCAGCGTGGCTGGTCGGCGTTGGCCGGGGACTTTTTCGGATGGGAAAATTCATGGGACTGTCCGGACGGCCAACGCTGATGGCGATAGTGAAGGAGTACGGCGTCACTCAGGGACAACGAGTTGACCCAGCGCCGCGTCGGACGGCTTTCATCATCGTCCTCTTGCGTTGTTGCCAGATTTGCCAGATAGAAATTCACCCGGGTCTGGCGCTGATCCAGACCGGGGAAAGACGAAGCCAGATGTTCACCGAGCCATGCATCGAGCAGCGACTTCAGGGACGGTAGTGCTTTGAGTTCGTCGAGCAGGGCCTGGTCGTCGATCTGCTGTTGGGTGGAGAGGGTGTTGCGCTGATCCTCGAACACGTCACCGTCGATGGTCAGAAAGTCCAGCTCGATGTCGGCGGCGTCCACCACGGCCTTGCGCAAAGACAACGCCATGAAGGCCAGCAGATCGTCTTCTTCGCTGGCCGCCTTGAGTCGGGTCAAAAGGTGTCGGGTCAGGGCCGAACGGTCAGCGAACTTTTTTATTCCCGTGTAGGGAGTGTAGAGAATCAGGCCGTTGTCATCGGGCGTCGCGGTCAGCAAAAAACTGCCGGCCAGCACCACAGGTTGCAGTTTCGGGATCTTCAGCAGGATTTTTTTCGCGAGCATGGGCGGCGTCTGCCGATCGCGCAGTGCCTGGCTGGCCAGTTCGATATGGCTGAGCCATTCGAAGTCCTTTTGCGTCAGTCCGTGGGTTTTGCCCAGTTCTCTCCATAGGCCGCGCAACGTCAGCGCCTCAGGAAAAAACAGCGGAGTTACAGGTGTAGACATCGTCGAGTCTCGTTCAAGGTGCCTGGCAAAGACACCTGTGGATTGAGCATCGAGACTAAAAGCCGGCCGGACGACGCAGGTGGTAAATAGATAACGCACGGGACGTGCGCATTCGTGATACGGATAAACGTCACTGGCCCTTAGCGAAAGGTTGACAGGTCACTCGCCGCGAGTTGTTAATCGGCGGGTCTTTGTACGCTGTTGTTCCCTCCAATAATTAGTCTGGAGCTTCAGATGTCTGCGCCACACGATCACGCGTCTACTGCGGTCTCGTCACACCTGTCACTCGAAGCGCTGAGCGCTTTGCTAGAAAAAATTTTTCTGCGTCACGGCACATCGGCCGACGTTGCCCGGGTGCTGGCGCAAAACTGCGCCGGTGCCGAGCGAGACGGCGCGCACAGTCACGGGGTATTCCGGATTCCGGGTTATGTTTCGACGCTGCAAAGCGGCTGGGTCAATGGCCAGGCCGTTCCGGTGGTCGAAGATGTGGCCTCAGGGTTTGTGCGGGTCGATGCCGGTAACGGTTTTGCGCAACCGGCCCTGGCAGCGGCACGTGAACTACTGGTGCAGAAAGCCCGAAGCGCCGGCATTGCCGTGCTGGCGATCCGTAACTCGCACCATTTCGCTGCCTTGTGGCCCGACGTCGAACCCTTCGCTTATGAAGGCCTTGTGGCGTTGAGCGTGGTCAACAGCATGACCTGCGTAGTGCCCCACGGCGCCGACCGGCCGCTGTTCGGTACCAACCCGATTGCCTTTGCTGCCCCGCGGGCTGATGGTGAGCCGATTGTCTTCGACCTGGCGACCAGTGCCATTGCCCATGGCGATGTGCAAATTGCCGCCCGCCAGGGTGAACGCTTGCCGGCAGGGATGGGCGTGGACAGCCTCGGCCAGCCGACAACGGACCCGAAAGCGATTCTTGAGGGCGGAGCGTTGCTGCCTTTTGGCGGGCACAAAGGCTCGGCATTGTCGATGATGGTCGAGTTGCTCGCAGCAGCACTGACCGGCGGCAATTTTTCCTTCGAATTCGACTGGAAGAACCATCCTGGCGCCAAGACGCCGTGGACGGGTCAATTGCTCATCGTGATCGATCCGAGCAAAGCGGCAGGGCAAAGTTTTGCCGAACGCAGCCAGGAGCTGGTGCGGCAAATGCACGGTGTCGGCTTGAAGCGTTTGCCGGGTGACCGGCGTCACCATCAGCGCGCCAGGTCGCAGGCCAACGGCATTGAGCTGGATGCCCAGACGCTGGCGAACCTGCGGGAGTTGGCGGGGGACTGACACTGTATAGAACCTGTAGGAGCTGGCTTGCCGGCGAAAGCGGTGTGCCAGCAACGTGGATACCGGCTGATAGGACGCCTTCGCTGGCAAGCCAGCTCCTACAGTAGGGTTCAGTGTTTACCAGTGTTTAGCGACGCCCCAGCAGCAACCCCACCACCAGACCGAACCCGGCGGAAATCGCCACGGTTTGCCATGGATGCCCGCCAATGTAGGTTTCAGTGGCCTCGACTGCGGGCAGGGTGCGGTCGCGTACGCTGGTCACCGAATCCCTGGCCTGCTGGAGTTTCAGGGCGATTTGTCCGCGAAGGGTCTCCGCTTCTTCCCCGACCAGCGAGGCACTGCTTTTCAGCAGCTTTTCCGACTCTTCGATCAGCGATTTCAGTTCGCTGAACGCTTGATCCTTGATTTGATCTTCGGCGGTGTTGCGGGCCATTGAAGTACTCCTTGCAGGTAAGTGGACAGTGAATGATGGAGTCTGCCGTCGTCAGAAAAGTTGCAGCTATTTTGTCCGGGAAGGCCATCTTGCTGAAAAACCGGCGCAGGACATTTCGTCCTACAGTGTAAGATGTCGCCAATTTTACGCAGCAGGAAATTCCCATGAGCTTCAATCTGGCCGACAAATCCCTTGCCGAGCGCGCTGCGCTTGAAGACGAGAAATCCCGTCTGTTCGAACTCTGGCAAAACAACCTGGGCAAAGCCAAGGGCGAGGCCGCGCGGTTGTTCGGCGAACGGGCCAAACGCAAAGGCAAGTGGGCTGAATGGGTGCGCGCCGAGCTGGACGGCATGTCGCCCCCGGAATTCGCCAACATGGTGCGCAGTGAAGTCAATCGCCTGATGGCAGCCAAGTAGGAGCAGCTGGCGGCAGCCCCTGCGCGAAACACGCGACAATCGCCTCGCGCACTTTCAACACCACCGGGTCGAGCGGGTTGCTGGTGCGCCAGCCCAACTCGATCGGGTAGCGCGGCAACGCCAAGGGGCAGGGCAGCAGTGCCAGCCCACTGAGCGCCGCGATGCTTCGGGCGGCATGGGCCGGAATGGTCGCCACGGCCGGACTGCCCTTGAGCAAATGGGGCAACGCGGCAAAATGCGTGGTCGAAGCGCACACCCGCCGACTCAACCCCAGCGCCGCCAGCCCCTCGTCGGTAATCCCGATAAAACCGCCGGACGACACCAGTATGTGTTCGCGGACCACAAACTCCTCAAGACTGATGCTCTGCTGGCCCTCGACCAGGGTCGAAGGGTCCACCAGGCATAAATAGTCACCTTCTCCCAGTACCAGGCGACTGAGCAGCCGCTCGGCAAACCCGCCCGCGGTAATCGCCAGGTCGATGCTGCGTTCCATCAGCGCCTGAGCCACGATCTGGCTGTGGGTCTGGCGGAAAATCAGCCGCAGTTTCGGCGCGCAGCGGGCGATTTCTTCGATCAGCCGCCGGCCGTAGGCTATTTCGAAATCATCCGACATTCCCACCGTCACCGAGCGTCCTTCGTACTGCCGCGCGGCCGGATCGACCATCGCCAGGCTCTGCCGGCATTTGTTCAAGGCATCGCTGACCACCGGCTTGAGCTGATTGGCCTTGAGTGAGGGGGCCAGGCCTCGTCCGGTGCGCACGAACAACTGATCGCCATACACCTCGCGCAGCCGGCGCAAGGCTGCGCTGACCGCCGATTGGGTCACACCCAGACGCAATGCGGCACGGCTGGCGCTGGACTCTTCGTGCAGCGCTTCAAAGACTTTGAGCAGGTTGAGGTCGATGTCGGTGATATTCATTTGGCTCATATCATTCAGCAGTGAATCGGTCTTTATTGATGATTGCGTGGCGCCGGAGAATGAGCAACACCTGATGCGAATGGAGTCTGTGCAATGCCCAAATCAATCGTTGCTGCACTGCAGATCGGCGCCTTGCCCGGTGGCAAGGCTGAAACCCTGGAACAGATCCTGTCTTATGAAAACGCGATCATCGAATCCGGCGCCGCGTTGGTGGTGATGCCGGAAGCGCTGCTGGGTGGTTATCCCAAAGGCGAGGGCTTTGGCACGCAGCTTGGTTATCGGCTGCCGGAAGGGCGCGAAGCCTTTGCGCGCTATTTTGCCAATGCCATCGACGTCCCCGGCGCGGAAACCGAGGCGTTGGCGGCGCTATCTGCGCGCACCGGGGCCAATCTGGTGATCGGCGTGATCGAGCGGGCAGGCAGCACCTTGTACTGCACCGCGTTGTACTTTGATCCGCAATTCGGGCTGGTGGCCAAACACCGCAAGCTGATGCCCACTGGCACCGAGCGGCTGATCTGGGGCAAGGGCGATGGTTCGACGCTGCCCGTGATCGACAGCCAGGTCGGGCGCATCGGCGCAGTGGTGTGTTGGGAAAACATGATGCCGCTGCTGCGCACCGCAATGTACGCCAAAGGCGTGGAGGTGTGGTGCGCGCCGACCGTGGACGAGCGGGAAATGTGGCAAGTCAGCATGCGCCACATTGCCCATGAGGGGCGCTGCTTCGTGGTCAGCGCGTGTCAGGTCCAGGCATCGCCGCAGGCCTTTGGCCTGGACATTGCCAACTGGCCGGCGGATCGGCCGTTGATTGCTGGCGGCAGCGTGATTGTTGGTCCCATGGGTGACATTCTCGCCGGACCGTTGCGCGACAGCGCTGGCTTGCTTACTGCGTCAATCGACACTGACGACCTGGTGCGCGCCCGCTACGACTATGACGTGGTCGGTCACTACGCTCGCCCGGATGTGTTCGAGCTGACCGTGGACGAGCGCGCTAAACCGGGGGTGCGCTTCACTTCCTGATGCCTGAGGGCTTTGGCCAAAGCAGTCAGACAACTTGATAACTTTGACCATTGCCCGCCACCCCAAGCAGAGCGAGTATTTCCCTGTTGTTTACGGTTCCCCCAACCTAACAAAAACACAGAGGGATTCTGGCAATGCGCGATTACTTGTCTGCTACTTCTCAGTTCAATTATCAGCACACCGTCGATGCCGCACTCGCAGGCGATTTGACGGCCCTCAATGCCTGTGTCGAATGTTGTGACCGGCATGCCTTGCCGGGTCGCATCGCGCTGTTCTGGGAAGGCCGTGACGGCGCCAGTGCGACCTACACCTTCACGGATTTGCAGGACAAGGCCGCGCGTTTCGCCAATTTCCTGCTGGCCCAAGGCGTGAAGAAGGGCGACAAGGTCGCCGGCCTGTTGCCACGCAACATCGAATTGTTGATCACCGTGTTCGCCACCTGGCGCATCGGCGCGGTGTATCAACCGCTATTCACCGCATTCGGCCCCAAAGCCATCGAGCACCGCCTGAGCTGCTCGGGTGCCAAAGTAGTGGTCACCGATGCGGTGAACCGGCCGAAACTCGCTGAAGTCGCCGATTGCCCGACCACCGTTACCGTCACTGGTCCCAAAGGGCAGGGCCTCGTTCGTGGCGATTTCAGTTTCTGGGCCGAACTGGCCAATTTTTCCGCCGACTGCGAGCCAGTGCTGCTGACCGGCGAAGATCCGTTCCTGTTGATGTTCACCTCGGGCACCACCGGCCCGTCGAAAGCCCTGTCGGTGCCGCTCAAGGCCATCGTTGCGTTCCAGAGCTACACCCGCGACGCGGTGGATCTGCGCCCGGAAGACGCGTTCTGGAACGTCGCCGATCCGGGTTGGGCCTACGGCATCTATTTCGGTGTCACGGGGCCGATGTCCATGGGCCATCCGATCACCTTTTACGACGGCCCGTTCACCCTCGAAAGCACCTGCCGGGTGATCAACAAGTACGGGATTACCAACCTCACCGGTTCGCCGACGGCCTACCGTTTGTTGATTGCCGGTGGTGATGAATTCGCCAAATCCATCAAGGGCAAGTTGCGTATTGTCAGCAGCGCCGGCGAGCCGCTGAACCCGGAAGTGATCCGCTGGTTTGCCGACAACCTCGGCGTGGTCATTCACGACCATTACGGGCAGACCGAACTGGGCATGGTGCTGTGCAACCACCACGGCCTGGAACACCCGATCCACATGGGCGCCGCCGGTTTTGCCTCGCCGGGCCACCGCATCGTGGTGCTGGATGACGACTATAAGGAGCTCGATGTCGGCCAGCCCGGCATCCTGGCCATTGACCGCAGCCAATCGCCGATGTGCTGGTTCGCCGGGTACGAAGGCGGGCCGACCAAGGCTTTCGTCGGCAACTACTACCTGAGTGGCGACACCGTCGAGTGGAACCCGGACGGCAGCATCAGCTTCGTCGGTCGCAGTGATGACGTGATCACCACTTCAGGCTATCGGGTCGGTCCGTTCGACGTGGAAAGTGCGTTGATCGAACACCCGGCCGTGGTCGAGGCCGCCGTGGTCGGCAAGCCCGATCCCGAGCGCACCGAACTGGTCAAGGCCTTCGTCGTGCTCAGCCCGCAATACCGCGCGGAACCTGCGTTGGCCGAAGAGCTGCGTCAGCATGTGCGCAAACGACTGGCGGCGCACTCGTACCCCCGTGAAATCGAATTTGTCAGCGAATTGCCGAAAACCCCAAGCGGCAAATTGCAGCGCTTTATCTTGCGCAACCAGGAAATCGCCAAGGCTCAAGAGGCTGCGGCGAAGAATATTCCAGCTTGAATCCAGGGAAACAATGATGCAGATCGAGAACAAGATTTTTATCGTCACTGGCGGCGCTTCCGGCCTCGGTGCCGCCACCGCCGAGGTGCTGGTCGCCGCTGGCGCGAAAGTCATGCTGGTGGACATGAACGCCGAGGCCGTTGCGGCCCAGGCCCAGCGCCTTGGCGCGCAAAGCGTGGTGGCGGATATCAGCAACGAAGCGGCGGCCGAAGCGGCCGTTCAGGCGACGGTCAAGGCCTTCGGCGGCCTCAACGGTCTGGTCAACTGCGCCGGTATCGTGCGTGGCGAGAAGATTCTCGGCAAGAACGGTCCACACGCGCTGGCCAGTTTCAGCCAGGTGATCAACGTCAACCTGATTGGCAGCTTCAACATGCTGCGCCTTGCGGCAGCGGCGATTGCGGAAACCGAAGCGGATGCCGACGGCGAGCGCGGTGTGATCATCAACACCGCGTCTGCTGCGGCTTACGACGGCCAGATTGGACAGGCGGCTTACTCGGCGTCCAAAGGCGCGATTGTCAGCCTGACCTTGCCCGCTGCCCGCGAACTGGCACGCTTTGGCATCCGTGTCATGACGATCGCCCCCGGCATCTTTGAGACACCGATGATGGCGGGCATGACCCAGGAAGTCCGCGATTCCCTGGCGGCGGGTGTGCCATTTCCGCCGCGTCTGGGCAAACCAAGCGAGTACGCCGGGCTGGTCAGGCATATTATTGAAAACAGCATGCTCAATGGCGAGGTGATCCGTCTCGACGGTGCCTTGCGCATGGCCGCCAAGTAAGGAGGATTTGTCATGACTATGTCCAACGATCCAATCGTTATCGTCAGCGCCGTCCGTACCCCGATGGGCGGTTTCCAGGGCGATCTGAAAAGCCTGACCGCGCCGCAACTCGGTGCTGCTGCCATCAAGGCCGCGGTTGAACGCGCCGGCGTCGCCAGTGATAGCGTCGATGAAGTGTTGTTTGGTTGTGTACTGCCGGCTGGCCTTGGCCAGGCCCCGGCGCGTCAAGCGGCGCTGGGTGCCGGGCTGGATAAATCGACCCGCTGCACCACCCTGAACAAGATGTGCGGTTCCGGCATGGAAGCGACGATTCTGGCCCACGACATGTTGTTGGCTGGCAGTGCCGACGTTGTGGTCGCCGGTGGCATGGAAAGCATGTCCAACGCACCGTACCTGCTGGACCGCGCCCGTGCCGGCTACCGCATGGGCCATGGCAAGGTGCAGGACTCGATGTTCCTTGACGGCCTCGAAGACGCCTACGACAAGGGTCGCCTGATGGGCACCTTCGCCGAAGACTGCGCCGAAACCAACGGCTTCAGCCGTGAAGCCCAGGACGCCTTCGCCATCGCCTCGACCACTCGCGCGCAACAGGCGATCAAGGACGGCAGCTTCAAGGACGAAATCGTCCCGCTGACCGTGACGGTCGGCAAAGAGCAGGTTGTGATCAGCAATGACGAACAGCCGCCAAAAGCCAAACTGGACAAGATCACTTCGCTGAAGCCGGCGTTCCGCGAGGGTGGCACCGTGACGGCGGCCAACTCCAGTTCGATCTCCGACGGTGCGGCGGCACTGGTGCTGATGCGCCAGTCGCAAGCGCAGAAACAAGGCCTGAAACCGTTGGCGGTGATTCATGGTCACGCGGCGTTCGCCGACACCCCGGGCCTGTTCCCGGTGGCGCCGATTGGCGCAATCAGGAAATTGATGAAGAAAACCGGCTGGTCGCTCAATGACGTCGATCTGGTGGAAGTCAACGAAGCCTTCGCCGTGGTCGGCATGGCCGCGATGACTCATCTGGAAATTCCCCACGAGAAACTCAACGTGCACGGCGGTGCTTGCGCCCTCGGTCACCCCATTGGGGCGTCCGGCGCGCGGATTCTCGTCACCTTGCTCTCGGCCCTGCGCCAGAAAGGCTTGAAGCGTGGTGTTGCGGCGATTTGCATCGGCGGCGGTGAAGCGACGGCCATGGCCGTGGAATGCCTGTACTGAAACTGACGCCAATCCCATGCGGGAGCGGGCTTGCTCGCGAAGAGGCCGTGTCAGTCGACATCTTTGTTGAATGACACACCGCTTTCGCGAGCAAGCCCGCTCCCACAGGGACTCGCACTTAGCTTGATTCAAGGATTCACCATGATCCCCAATGACGAACAACAACAGATTCGCGATGTAGCCCGGGACTTTGCCCAGGAACGGCTGAAACCGTTCGCCGCCGAATGGGATCGCGAGCACCGCTTTCCTAAAGAAGCCATCGGCGAAATGGCCGGACTGGGTTTCTTCGGCATGCTGGTGCCGGAGCAGTGGGGCGGATGCGACACCGGTTACCTGGCCTACGCCATGGCGCTGGAAGAAATTGCCGCCGGCGATGGCGCCTGCTCGACCATCATGAGCGTGCACAACTCCGTGGGTTGTGTGCCGATCCTCAAATACGGCAACGACGATCAGAAAGAACGCTTCCTCAAGCCACTGGCCAGCGGCGCGATGCTCGGCGCCTTCGCACTGACCGAACCCCAGGCCGGTTCCGACGCCAGCGGCCTGAAAACCCGTGCCCGTCTGGAAGGCGATCACTACGTACTCAACGGCTGCAAGCAGTTCATCACCTCCGGGCAGAATGCCGGTGTGGTGATTGTGTTTGCGGTGACCGATCCGAACGCCGGCAAGCGTGGCATCAGCGCCTTTATCGTGCCGACTGATTCGCCGGGCTACACCGTTGCGCGAGTCGAGGACAAGCTCGGCCAGCATGCGTCCGACACCTGCCAGATCCTCTTCGAAGACGTGAAAGTCCCGGTGGTCAATCGTTTGGGCGAGGAGGGCGAAGGCTACAGAATTGCCCTGGCCAACCTTGAAGGCGGCCGCGTTGGCATCGCTTCGCAATCGGTGGGCATGGCCCGTGCCGCGTTTGAAGCGGCTCGCGACTATGCCCGTGAGCGCGAGAGCTTCGGCAAGCCGATCATCGAGCATCAGGCCGTGGCCTTCCGCCTGGCGGACATGGCCACCCAGATCGCCGTGGCGCGACAAATGGTGCACTACGCGGCGGCGCTGCGTGACAGCGGCAAACCGGCCCTGGTCGAAGCGTCGATGGCCAAGTTGTTCGCCTCGGAAATGGCCGAGAAGGTATGCTCCTCGGCGCTGCAAACCCTTGGCGGCTACGGTTACCTCAACGACTTCCCGCTGGAGCGGATCTACCGCGACGTGCGGGTCTGCCAGATCTACGAAGGCACCAGCGATATTCAGCGCATGGTCATTTCGCGCAATCTATAAGAAGGAGTCCCCTGTGAGCGACAAACAGCTGAGCTACGAAACGATTTTGTTGGAAATCCACGGCCGCGTGGGCCTGATCACCCTCAACCGTCCGCAAGCGCTGAACGCACTGAACGCGCAGATCGTCAGCGAATTGAACCATGCCCTCGATGGCCTGGAAGCCGATTCGAACATCGGCTGCATCGTCCTGACCGGGTCGAAAAAAGCTTTCGCCGCCGGTGCCGACATCAAGGAAATGGCGGAGCTGACCTATCCGCAGATTTATATCGACGACCTGTTCAGCGACAGCGACCGCGTGGCCAACCGTCGCAAGCCGATCATCGCGGCGGTCAACGGTTTTGCTTTGGGTGGCGGCTGTGAGCTGGCGCTGATGTGCGACTTCATTCTGGCCGGCGACAACGCCAAATTCGGCCAGCCGGAAATCAACCTCGGCGTGTTGCCGGGCATGGGCGGCACCCAGCGCCTGACCCGTGCGGTGGGCAAGGCCAAGGCCATGGAAATGTGCTTGAGCGGGCGTTTGATCGATGCCATGGAAGCGGAGCGTTGCGGCATCGTGGCGCGTATCGTGCCGAGCGACGAGCTGCTGGATGAAGCGCTGAAAGTCGCGGCGTTGATCGCCAAAAAATCGTTGCCGATTGCAATGATGGTCAAGGAAAGCGTCAACCGTGCCTTCGAAGTGAGCCTGGCTGAAGGCGTGCGCTTTGAGCGTCGGGTGTTCCATGCGGCGTTTGCGACGCAGGATCAGAAGGAAGGGATGGCGGCGTTCATTGCCAAGCGTGAGGCTGAATTCGTCGGGAAGTAAGACGGCGCTTTCATTGACGCTTTCGCTGGCAAGCCAGCTCCTACAAGAATTTGCATTTTCCTGTAGGAGCTGGCTTGCCAGCGAAGCTTTTTAACGATCACACCAAGTAATTTTTCAATTCCCGGGCAATCACCATTCGCTGAATCTCGCTCGAGCCTTCGTAGATCTGCGTGATCCGCGCATCCCGGTAATACTTCTCCACCGGATAATCTTCCAGATAGCCATAGCCGCCATGAATCTGAATCGCGGACGAACAGACCTTTTCCGCCATTTCCGAAGCAAACAGCTTGGCTTGTGATGCCTCCGACAGACAAGGCTTGCCGGCCGTGCGCAGGCGCGCGGCGTGCAGGATCAGCAACCGCGCTGCGTTCAGTTGCATGTGCATGTCGGCCAGCAGGTTGGCGATGCTCTGGTGTTCATTGATCGTTTTGCCAAACTGCACACGATCACGGGAGTAGGCCAGCGCCGCTTCAAACGCAGCGCGGGCGATGCCCAGCGCCTGGGCGGCGATGCCGATGCGGCCGCCTTCGAGGTTGGACAGGGCGATGGCCAGGCCTTTGCCGCGCTCGCCGAGCAGATTGGTTTCAGGGATGGTGCAGTTGTTCAGGGTGACCGCGCAGGTGTCGGAGGCGCGGATACCCATCTTGTGCTCGGTGCGATCAACGATAAAACCTGCAGTGTCGGTCGGAACCAGGAACGCCGAGATGCCACGCTTGCCCAGGTCCGGATCGGTCACCGCAAATACAATCGCCAGCTTGGCGCGCTTGCCGTTGCTGACGAATTGCTTGGCGCCATTGATCACCCACTGGCCGTCGCGCAGTTCGGCGCGGGTGCGCAGGTTGTGGGCCTCGGAACCGGCCTGGGGTTCGGTCAGGCAGAAGCAGCCGATGGCCTGGCCGCTGGCCAGGTCAGCCAGCCAGGTCTGTTTCTGTTCTTCGCTGCCGTAGTTGAGCACCGGCCCGCAGCCCACGGAGTTGTGGATGCTCATGAAGGCGCCGGTCGCACCGTCGCCGGCGGAAATCTCTTCTACCGCCAGGGCGTAGGCCACGTAGTCGACGTAGGTGCCGCCCCATTCCTCAGGCACCACCATGCCCAGCAAGCCCAGTTCGCCCATCTTCGCCACCAGGCTGTCGTCGATCCAGCCGGCCTTTTCCCAGGCCTGGGCATGGGGCGCGATTTCGCCGCGGGCAAAATCCCGGGCCATGTCGCGGATCATGACTTGCTCTTCGCTCAATTCGATATCGTGCATGGCTCAGCTCTCGCTCTGGTCAAACCCGCTGAAGAAGCTCGCCACGTGTTCGGCGTCCAGCGCCTTGAGGGTTGGCGGGTTCCAGCGTGGTGTTTTGTCTTTGTCGATCAGCAAGGCGCGCACGCCTTCGATCAGGTCGCCGCGCTCGAACCACTGGCGGTCCAGATGCAGCTCAAGGGCGAAACATTGTTCAAGTGGCAGCTCGCGTCCGCGACGCAGCATTTCCAGGGTGACGCCCATGGCCAGTGGCGAGCGGGTTTCCAGCAGGTTGGCGGTGCTGACGGCCCATTCATGGCTGTCGGCAACGGTTACCTGGCGCAGTTGCTCCACAATACTCGGCACATCGGCTTGGGCGAAGAAGTGGTCGATGGCCGGGCGCAGTGCACTCAGCGGAGCGTCGGGCAGTTGCTGGACGGCGAGTGTTGCCAGCAGGCCTTGCAGGTCCTTGAGCGGCGTGTCGTGCCATTCGAGCTGGTCGAGACTCTCGTCCAGGACGCCCAGTTTGTCGCTTTCCAGGTACCAGTCGGCCAGGCCGCAATACAGCGCATCGGCGGCGCGAATCTGTGCGCCGCTAACGCCGAGATAAATCCCCAGTTCACCGGGAATGCGCGACAGGAAGTAACTGCCGCCGACGTCGGGGAAATAACCGATGCCGACTTCGGGCATCGCCAGACGGCTTTTCTCGGTGACCACGCGCAAGTCTGCGCCTTGCACCAGACCCATGCCGCCGCCGAGGACAAAACCGTCCATCAGGGCCAGCACCGGTTTGCGGTAATGATGGATCGCGAGGTCGAGGGCGTATTCCTCGACGAAGAAATCTTCATGCAGGGTGTCGCCGCTTTTGAAGCTGTCATACAGCGAGCGAATGTCGCCGCCGGCGCAGAAGGCTTTTTCGCCGGCGCCGCGCAAGACCACCGCATGGACTTGCGAATCCTGGGCCCAGGCGTCGAGCTGGCGGTGCAGGTTGCGCACCATGTCCAGGGTCAGGGCATTGAGGCCGGCGGGGCGGTTGAGGGTCAGGTGACCAATGTGGTTGCGAACCTCGGCCAGCACTTCGTTTTGCATGGCATCCATGGACTGAGTCCCCGGAGTAGAAACCTGAGCAGTCATCACTAACTCCCTGCTTTTATTGTTCTTTATCGAGATGCTCGCGCGCGAGCGATGGCGGATCGTATCAGTGCAAATTTGCCTTGTACAACCCGGATAAGTGCAGGTTATCTGTGCATTTTTGCATGTCGATGACCGGCACGGTTTCAGCGTAGACCAAGGCGTATTCAGGCAAATGCCGCGAGCAGATCCTCTTCGAATGCCTTCTGCGCATCACCGGCCACCTGCGCCCGGTGTCGGGCCAGATGAAACGCGACATCGAAACTCATATCGCTGCGACGCACGGCCCTGAGCAAACCTTTTTCTTCCCAGCCACGGGCAAAGTGGCTGGGCAAATAACCGACATGCTTGCCGGAAAGGATGAAGGCGAGGGTGCCTTCGACCTGTTCCGAACGCGCCGAACACCGCTTGCCCTGAAAGGGTTCGTCACTGCGCAGGAAACGGTAGGGGTGATCGACCCGGTCGCAGGCCTGGAGATCCTGATCGTCCGGGTCAGCGTTGGTGAACAGTGGATGGCCGGGGGCGCAATACAGGTGCTGGGTTTCTATGAACAGTTGGCGGTAGTCAAACGCGCTTTGCACTTGCGAGAAATAGCCGATGGCCAGGTCCAGCCGCTGTTGCAGCAGCAGGCGCTCCATTTCGCCGGGCATGGCGCTGATCAGTTCGATACGCACCGACTCGTCCCGCTCACGGAAGCGCCGGATCGCTTCGGCCACTCGATGCAGCACCGATTGATCCAGGGCTTCGGACAGACCCAGGCGCACTTCGCCGATCAAGCGTCCGGCCACGCCGTTGGATTGATGGCGGAACGCTTCGATGGACTGGAACAGCCCGCGGGTGGCGCTGAGCAATTGCTCGCCCTTGGGGGTGATCTTGAATCCGCCCTTGCCGCGACTGCACAAGCGATAGCCGAGACGGGTTTCCAGTTTGGCCATTTGCTGGCTGATGCTCGACTGGCTCAACCCCAACTCGCCCTGGGCTGCGCTGAACCCGCCGCACTCCACCACGCTGACAAACAGACGCAACAATTGCAGGTCCAGATCATGCAGTTGGCCGAGCATCAAACATTACTCCGTCATAAAGTCAGGTTAATTAACTTGATATTTCACCAATGTATCCGACGACGCATCCTGCAACCACTTCCTCTGGTCAGGTGTTCGTCATGGCTCCCATGTTCAAGCTGTGTTTACCCGCGCTGTTCCTTGCCATGGCCGCATCGGCCCAGGCCGAAGACAACGTGGTCAATCTGTACAGTTGGGCTGATTACGTCGCCCCCGAAACCCTGCAACGGTTCGAGCAGGAAACCGGCATCCATGTGCGTTACGACACCTTTGATTCTTCGGAAGTGCTGGAGACCAAGTTGCTCACCGGCGGCAGCGGTTATGACGTGGTGGTGCCGTCCTCCAGCGTGCTGGCCCGGGGCCTTGCCGCCGGGGCGTTGAAACCGATCCCCCACGAAGGCCTCAAGGGGTACGCCAACCTCGATCCGGATTTGCTGGAAAAACTCGCCGCTGTCGATCCGGGCAACCGCTACGGCGTGCCTTACACCTGGGGTACGTTGGGATTGGGCATGAACGTTGAGGCGGTGAAGCAGCGCTTGCCGGATGTGCCACTCAACAGTCTGGATATGCTGTTCAAGCCCGAGTACGCGAGCAAGTTGAAGGACTGCGGCATCGCCATTCTCGACTCGCCTCAGGAAGTGATCGGACTGGCGCTGCATTACCTGGGTAAAGATCCCTACAGCACCGACAAGAACGATCTGTCAGCCGCAGAGGCGTTGCTGCATCAGTTGCAGCCGAATGTGCTGTACGTCGCCACCGGACGGCAGATCAGCGACCTGGCCAATGGCAGCGTTTGTCTGGCATTGACCTACAACGGTGACGCGAGCATGGCCGCCGATCAGGCGCGCAAAGCCAACAAACCCTATGAAATTGCCTACCGGATTCCCAAGGACGGCACCATCGTCTGGCAGGACAACCTGGCCATTCCCAAGGACGCGCCGCACCCCGAAGCCGCTCGCGCCTTTATCGAGTTCATGTTGCGCCCCGAGTCCGTGGCGGCACTGACTAATACGTTGTTTTTCGCCACTGCGAATCAGGCCGCCACGCCGCTGGTGGATGAAGCGGTGCGCACCGACCCGGACATCTATCCGCTGGCTGACGTGCGTGAGCGGTTGTATGCCGACCGCAGCATGAACCTCAAGGACATGCGTCAGCGCACCCGTCTGTGGACCACTTTCCGTAGCCGCCAATAATAACAAGGAGCCTTCAATGGACGTCCCGATGCAGAACGATCAAGCCCTTACCCGTGACAGCCTTTACGGCACGGCCGCCGAAAGTACCTACGCCGGCATTACCAGTTTCATGCGTCGCCGCTACAGCCGTGACCTGCGTGGTGTTGATGTGGCGGTCAGTGGCGTGCCGTTCGACACCGCCACCAGCAACCGCCCCGGCGCACGCTTCGGACCACGCGGCATTCGTGCCGCGTCTGCCGGGATTGCCTGGGAACGGCACTGGCCGTGGACGTTTGACCCGTTCGACCATCTGGCGGTGATCGATTATGGCGATTGCGATTTCGACTACGGCTCGCCCCAGTCGACGCCCGAAATGATTGAGGCCCACGCTGAGCACATCCTCAATGCCGGCACTGCGATGCTGACGTTCGGCGGCGATCACTTCATCACCTATCCGCTGCTCAAGGCCCATGCGCGCAAGCACGGGGCGTTGTCGCTGATCCACTTCGACGCCCACAGCGACACCTGGCCGGACGAAGAGGGCAAGCGCATCGATCACGGCACCATGTTCTGGCATGCGGCCAGGGAAGGGCTGGTCGACCCGTCGCGGTCGGTGCAAATCGGTTTGCGTACCACCAATGACGATCATCAGGGCTTTGAAGTGCTGGACGCGCGGCAAGTGCATCGCCGTGGTTGCGAAGCGATTGTCGAGGCGATTCGGGCGCGGGTCGGCGATAACCCGGTGTACCTGACGTTTGACATCGACTGCCTCGATCCGGCATTTGCGCCTGGCACGGGAACGCCAGTATGCGGCGGCTTGAGCACGGTGCAGGCACTGGAGATTCTCGGCGGATTACGCGGGATCAATCTGGTGGGCATGGACGTGGTGGAAGTGGCCCCGGCCTATGACAGTGCGGAAATCACGTCACTGGCGGCGGCGACGCTGGCGATGGAGATGCTGTGTCTGTATGCGGCCAGGCATAAGGTCGATAAGTAATACAAAACCTAATGTGGGAGCGGGCTTGCTCGCGAAAGCGGTGTGTCATTCAACAACAATGTTGACTGACTCGACGCCTTCGCGAGCAAGCCCGCTCCCACAATTGTGATTTGTGTCAGGCCACTGGAACGATTGGCAGGTCGAGGATCCGACCACCGCTGAAGCGTGCCAATGACCCGCTGATGGATTCGTGCGGCACGCCTTTGGCTACGTCACTGACGCCATCGAGTCGTGCCAATTGCTCAGCACTCAACTGCACATTCAGTGCCCCCAATGTCGCGTCCAGTTGCTCGCGGGTCCGGGAACCGAGGATCGGAATCAGCGCCGTGGTCGAGCGCCTGGCCTTTTCCCGCAGCCAGGCAATGGCCACATGGGTCGGGCTGGCGTCCAGTTCTGCGGCGACGCCGATCAAGGTGTCGAGCAGGGCGGTTTCGCGGGCACTTTTTTCGGTATGAATCAGCACGCCGAGCTTGTTCGCGCGATTGTCGCCTTCACTGTTGCGATACTTGCCGGTGAGGAAGCCGCCACCCAGCGGCGACCACAATGTCGCGGCCAGGCCCAGGGCTTCGGCCATCGGCAGTTGTTCGCGCTCAGCGGTGCGTTCGGCGAGGCTGTACTCGACCTGGATCGCAGCAATCGGTGCAAAACCGCGTACCTCGGCCAGCAGGTCGGCGCGGGCGATACGCCACGCGGGGAAATTCGACAGCCCGGCGTAATGAATCTTGCCGGCACTGACCAGATCGTCGAAGCCGCGCAAGATCTCTTCCATGGGCGTGACGCCGTCGCTCATATGGGCCCAGAACAGATCGATATGATCGGTCTTCAGGCGTTTCAGGCTTTCTTCGACGGCGCGCACCATGTTCTTGCGGCTGTTGCCAGTGTGGGAAATGCCGGCCGCCGGTGTAGTCCCGAGGGTGTATTTGGTGGCGATGACCAGGCTATCCCGTTCTGCGTTGATGAATTCGCTGAGCATGGCCTCGGACTGTCCGCCCTGATAGCCATTGGCGGTATCGATGAAGTTGCCACCGGCCTCCAGGTAGCCATCAAAAATGCGCCTGGCTTCGTCACGCTCGGCGCCATGGCCCCAACCGGTGCCGAAATTGCCGGCACCCAGTGCCAGTTCGGAAACCCGCAAACCGGTTTTTCTGCCGAAAACTTTGTAATGCATGGGATGACTCCAGAGGGATGACGTCGAGGTTTGTTTAAATGTTTGGCGACATGTATTAAATATGATGCTAGTAATTTAAGCCGTCAAGGCGCTTTTCCTGCCGACACAAAACTGCCGATCACTGGTCGCGACATCGACGCGCAATGGCATACTGCCGCCCATGACTATCGAATCCCCCTTAAGCGCCTGGCAGCACGCCATCGAACACAAGGGCTTCGTCCAGGACGAGGCCCAGGAACATGCCGTGTGGGCGCTGCAAAAATGCCACGAAGCACTGCACGAAGGCCGCTCGCGCATTTCCGGTGTATACCTGTGGGGACCGGTCGGGCGCGGCAAAACCTGGTTGATGGACCAGTTCCACCAAAGCCTGCGGGTACCGGCGCGGCGCCAGCACTTTCACCATTTCATGGGCTGGGTGCACCAGCGCTCGTTTCAACTGACCGGCACCGCCGATCCACTCAAGGCGTTGGCCCGTGAATTAGCCGAAGAAGTGCGCGTACTGTGTTTCGACGAGTTGTTCGTCAATGACATCGGTGACGCGATCATTCTCGGGCGGCTGTTCCAGGTGATGTTCGAACAGGGCGTGGTGGTGGTCTGCACGTCGAATCTGCCGCCGGACCAGTTGTACGCCGACGGATTCAATCGCGACCGTTTCATGCCCGCCATCGCGGCGATCAAGCAACACATGCAGGTGATTGCGATAGATGGCGGGGAAGACCATCGCCTGCATCCGGGGGCCGGTTTGCAACGCTATTGGGTGGCCGAACCCGGCCAGCCCAACGCACTCGCCGAGGTGTTCGCGGGGTTGACTGTGGATCAGGCGGTATCGAACGAGCCGGTCAAGGTCGGTTACCGCGCCCTCGAGGTGGTCAAGGCCAGCCCGACGGTGCTCTGGACCCGTTACACCGCGCTGTGCGAGCAACCCTTCGCGGCCATGGATTTCATCGCCCTGTGCGATACCTACAACGCTATTCTGTTGAGTGACGTGCCCAACCTCAGCGCGCAAAAACGCGCCGGGCGCATTGCCCGTGGTACCGAGGACGGTGTCGAACGGGTGGACGCGGGGGATCGCGAATTGCCGCAGTTGTCGGTGCATGACGACGGTGTGCGACGGTTCATTGCCCTGGTGGACGAGTGCTACGACCGCAAGGTGCCGCTGTACCTTGAAGCGCAAGTGCCAATGGCGTCGCTTTACACCGAGGGTTATCTGGAATTCCCGTTCCGCCGCACGCTCAGCCGGCTACAGGAAATGCAACTGCAACGGTTTGCCGAAGTTTGATCGGGATTTGATCGGGAGCAGCGAACATGAATCAGCCCCTGTCGCACCATTTGCTGACCATGGCCTATCAGAACGCCTGGGCCAATCACCGACTGGCCAAGGCCTGGCGGCAGTTGAGCCCACAGGAACTGACCGCGCCCCGGGTCAGCTTTTTCCCGACTATTCGCGCCACGCTCAATCACATCCTCACCTGTGACTGGTTTTATGTGGACGCCCTGGAGCGCGAATTGCGCGGCGACGATCCGCATCTCGATTGTTATAAGTTTTTCAAGGAAGACGAGCCCTGCCTTATGGCGACGGACCTCGTTGACGAACAGGCCCGTGTTGACCGCCGGCTGATCGCCTACTGTGAGCAGATGCGTGACGCCGACCTCGGCAAAATCGTGACCATCGCTCGCGACACCCCGCAACACGACAGCCGTTTGCGCCTGCTGTCCCATTTGTTTGAACACCAGATCCACCACCGCGGCCAGGTTCACGCCATGCTCAGCGGTACCTCGGTCAAACCACCGCAACTCGACGAGTTTTTCTGTGCCGGTGAGTCGCACTTGCGGGCCGAGGACTTTGCCGAACTGGGATGGACGGAAGCATTGATCTGGGGTGCTTGAGTGCCAAAGATTTCCTCGTTTGCGATTGTCGATTCCACGGTGCTCGCGCTATGGTCTGCGGGCACTTCAGCGTGAAACACATGCTGGGGGCTACTTCATGTGTGATCGAGGATGGAAATGGACTCCGCAGAAATTCTTGTGCTTCAGGCCAGTTACAGCAATCCGGTGCATGCCGAGGCTATTTGCCTGGTGCTGAACCACTACGCCGAGGACCCAATGGGGGGTGGCCAGCCGTTACCGGCCGATGTGCTTGAGCAACTCCCGGCGGAGCTTGCCAGGCGTCCCCACGCCTTCAGTGTGCTGGCCTTCGTCGGTGGCGAGCCGGCCGGGCTGGTCAATTGCTTCGAAGGGTTCTCCACCTTTGCCTGCCGGCCGTTGGTCAATGTGCACGATGTGTCGGTGGTGAAAAAATTTCGCGGCCTGGGCTTGAGCCAGAAGATGCTGCAAAAGGTCGAGGACATCGCCCGCCAGCGTGGCTGCTGCAAGCTCACCCTGGAAGTGCTGGAAGGCAATGCCGTGGCGCAGGGCTCTTATGAAAAAGCCGGTTTCGCCGCCGGCATGTTCGACCCGGCCCATGGACGGATGCTGTTCTGGACCAAGAACCTCTGACTCGACAAAGCCTTTTTTTTGGGGCTTCCACTCGTTTGAGCGTGGGCACGCCCCCTTGTAGGAGCCAGCTTGCTGGCGATGGTCGTTAACGATAACGCGGGTGAACTGGATAAACGCGGCGCACTTGAGTCCATCGCCAGCAAGCTGGCTCCTACAGTTTCCCGGGAATGCGTGAACCCAAAAAAAGGGCGTCCATCAGGACGCCCAAACGGTCTTCTGCAACTGTAGAGCTGCAATCAGAGGATCATTTCGGTCTGTAGGTTTCAGTCATTTGTGCAGTCTGATCGTCCGGAACCCGCAGCTCGGTGCTTTGGATGGGGTGGCCCAAGGCTTGTTGCTGGGCCAGTCGCAGACTTTCGTAGTAATAGCGCATGCGTTCTGCTCCGCCTTCGGCAAAAGCGCTGGTTGCGCCCAAGGCCATCAGGCCGGCGAGGATCAATGCGGTGCATTTCATGGTTTGCCTCCCACTACAGATGTCGGATGCCTTTCGTCCATGAATCAATGAATCAGTGTCGAAATGACATTATCCGCCGATTCGGCTAAATGGGAATTAACTTCACCACGGCGTTCATGACTGCAACGGGTGCATGAAAAAGGGGGGCGGAACTGGCCTAATGCCGACCAGTTAAGCCGAGACCCTGAACCTGTGGCGAGGGAGCTTGCTCCCGCTGGGCAGCGAAGCGGCCCCAAAAAATGGGCCTGCTGCGCAGTCCAGCGGGAGCAAGCTCCCTCGCCACAGGTTGATCAGCGCTGGTCGATCCCTTAACTGATCGGCATTAGTCGGAACTGGCCCCTGAAAGGAATACTGCCGAACGACCGCGAGTGCGAATAATTATTGTGAAAATTATCTGAGTTGCCGGGGAGTGGCAGGGCATGAGCGGTTGCGGAAGCAGTGCAGACTGCTCCCGCTTGAAGCGAGGGTGTCAGACGAGTGGGGCGCGTTGCGTCACAGCCAGGGGCTGCGTCTGACTGGCTTGCAGCAGCAGCCGCAACTGCGCCAGTTCCTGTTTCAATTGATCGCGTTCGTCTTTCAACTGACGCAATTCATCGCGACGGATAGTGACGTAAAGGGTTTGTGCTGGCAGTGCGGTGTGTACTGTGCCCATTGCTCACCTCGCAAATGGCGTGTCTCAACTGTAGGTCCGCCTCGAAATCAACGGCTGATCTACTATCGGCGCCAATTTTGATTTCTTTTGCCCCCGAAGGGAACTTTTTTATTTTTAATTGTCGTTGTGTCTTCGGCTTGATTACCGACGTTATCAATCAGGATCGGGCACAATGCCCGGAAACTTCATGCCAACGCTCTGGACTAACCTCATGAGTCGCGTTGGGCTATAACCTTTGACACACCTTTTATTTGTAGTAGGGAGCATCAGCACATGCAACTCGGGATTATTGGACTGGGCCGCATGGGCGGCAATATTGCGCGGCGCCTGATGCTCAACGGGCACACCACCGTTGTTTACGACCGCAATACCGCCTTTGTCGAAGCCTTGTCCGCTGAGGGCTCTACCGGCGTCACCGATCTGCCGGCCCTGGTCGCCGGTCTGGCCAAGCCACGTGCGATTTGGGTCATGCTGCCGGCAGGCGCACCGACCGAAGAAACCATCGACACCCTGAGCACCTTGCTCGAACCCGGCGACACCATCATCGACGGCGGCAACACCTTCTATAAGGACGATATCCGCCGGGCGAAAACCCTGTCGGAAAAAGGCCTGCATTACATCGACGTCGGCACGTCCGGCGGCGTCTGGGGCCTGGAGCGTGGTTACTGCATGATGATCGGCGGCGATGCCGGGACCGTTAAGCGCCTCGACCCGTTGTTCGCAACCCTGGCCCCCGGCCTGGGCGACATCCCGCGCACCAAGGACCGCAAGTCCGACGACGATCGTGCCGAGCGTGGTTATATCCATGCAGGCCCTGCGGGCGCCGGGCATTTCGTCAAGATGATCCACAACGGCATCGAATACGGAATGATGCAGGCGTTCGCCGAAGGCTTCGACATCCTGCAAACCAAAAACAGCGAGAACCTGCCGCAAGACCAGCGTTTCGACCTGAACGTGGCGGACATTGCCGAAGTCTGGCGTCGTGGCAGCGTGGTGTCGTCGTGGTTGCTCGACCTGACTGCCGACGCCCTGGCCAGCGATCCGAAACTCGACGGTTTCTCCGGCTCCGTGGCCGACAGCGGTGAAGGTCGCTGGACCATCGAAGCCGCCATGGAGCAAGCGGTGCCGGTGCCGGTGCTGTCGAACTCGCTGTTCTCCCGCTACCGTTCGCGTGGGCAAGGCACCTTTGGCGACAAGATCCTCTCGGCCCAGCGCTTTGGCTTCGGCGGCCACGTGGAGACTGCGAAGAAATGACCCACACGATCCGCAGAAAATCCAAGGCTGAACCCGCGCCGCCGACCACGCTGTTCCTGTTCGGCGCCCACGGCGATCTGGTCAAGCGCCTGCTGATGCCGGCGCTGTACAACCTCAGTCGCGACGGTTTACTCGGGGATGGACTGCGGATCATCGGCGTTGACCACAACGCCATCAGCGATGAAGGCTTCGCGAAAAAACTCGAAGACTTCATCCGCAATGAGGTGGCCACCAAGACCGGCAAGGGCGATCAGGCCCTTGATCCGGCGGTGTGGGCCAACCTCGCCAAAGGCATCAGCTACGTCCAGGGCGACTTCCTGGACGACAGCACTTATCAAGCGCTGGCGGCAAAAATCGCCGACAGCGGTACCGGCAACGCGGTGTTCTACCTGGCCACCGCGCCGCGATTCTTCAGTGAAGTGGTGCGCCGGCTCGGTTCGGCCGGTTTGCTGGAAGAAACCCCCGAGGCGTTCAGAAGGGTGGTGATCGAAAAGCCTTTCGGCTCCGACCTCCATACAGCCGAGGCTTTGAACGCTTGCCTGCTCAAGGTGATGACGGAAAAGCAGATCTATCGGATCGACCATTACCTGGGCAAGGAGACCGTGCAGAACATCCTGGTCAGCCGGTTCTCCAACAGCCTGTTCGAAGCGTTCTGGAACAATCACTACATCGACCACGTGCAGATCACCGCCGCCGAAACCGTCGGCGTGGAAACCCGTGGCAGTTTTTACGAGCACACCGGCGCGCTGCGGGACATGGTGCCCAATCACCTGTTCCAGTTGCTGGCGATGGTGGCGATGGAGCCACCCGCCGCGTTTGGCGCCGATGCGGTACGCGGCGAGAAAGCCAAGGTCGTCGGCGCGATCAGGCCCTGGACGGTCGAGGAGGCCCGCGCCAACTCGGTGCGTGGCCAATACGCCGCGGGTGAGATCGACGGCAAGGCACTGCCGGGCTATCGCCAGGAAAACAACGTGGCGCCCGACAGCAATACCGAAACCTATGTGGCCCTCAAAGTGATGATCGATAACTGGCGGTGGGTCGGCGTGCCGTTCTACCTGCGTACCGGCAAACGCATGAGTGTGCGTGACACCGAGATCGTCATCTGTTTCAAGCCGGCGCCCTATGCGCAGTTCCGCGATACGGAGGTCGATGAGTTGCAACCGACCTATCTGCGCATTCAGATCCAGCCCAACGAAGGCATGTGGTTCGACCTGTTG
Source organism: Pseudomonas sp. GW821-FHT01C01 (assembly GCF_059422645.1). Classification (NCBI taxonomy): domain Bacteria; kingdom Pseudomonadati; phylum Pseudomonadota; class Gammaproteobacteria; order Pseudomonadales; family Pseudomonadaceae; genus Pseudomonas; species Pseudomonas sp. GW821-FHT01C01. The sequence goes on from NZ_JBWKXF010000011.1 coordinate 36,335, forward strand.
GCCAAGCGTCCCGGTCAGGCCCTGAAGATGGACAACATCGAGCTCGGGTTTGCCTACAAGGACTTCTTCGAGATGCAGCCGTCCACCGGTTACGAAACCCTGATCTACGATTGCCTGACCGGCGACCAGACGTTGTTCCAGCGTGCCGACAACATCGAAAACGGTTGGCGCGCCGTGCAGCCGTTCCTGGATGCCTGGCAGCAGGACTCCAGCGTGCAGAGCTATGCCGCCGGGGAGAACGGCCCCAAGGCCGGTGAAGAGTTGCTGACCCGCGATGGTCGTGTCTGGCACCGCCTCGGATAACACGGATCTCCTGCAGGAGCGAGCTTGCTCGCGATGGCGGTCCTTCAGTCAATATTGATGTCGACTGACCTGCCGCTTTCGCGAGCAAGCCCGCTCCCACATTGTGGTTGGTGAGTTACAGCCAGTAACTCACCGCATACCACCCGAGCAAGCCCATCACCACGGTGTACGGCAACGCCATCCAGACCATCCGCCCATAAGACAGGCGCACCAGCGGCGCAATCGCCGAGGTCAGCAAAAACAGGAACGCCGCCTGACCATTGGGTGTCGCCACGCTCGGCAGATTGGTGCCGGTATTGATCGCAATGGCCAGCGTTTCGAAATGCTCGCGAGTCATCTCACCCGCCATGAATGCACGCTTCACTTCGGTGATGTAAATGGTTGCCACGAACACGTTGTCGCTGATGGCGGACAACAGGCCGTTGGCAATGAACAGCATGCCCGGTTGTTGGTCCGCCGGCAGCGCCAGTACCCACTGGATCAACGGTGTGAACAGCTGCTGGTCGTGAATCACCGCGACCACGGCGAAAAACACCACCAGCAATGCGGTGAACGGCATGGCGTCCTTGAACGCGGTGCCGAGACGATGTTCGTCGGTGATGCCGGTAAAGGCCGTGATCAATACGATCACCATCAAACCGATCAAGCCCACTTCGGCAATGTGAAACGCCAGCCCGGCAATCAGGATCAATGCGGCAAAGGCTTGCACCAGGAGCGCTGCACGCTGGCGTGAGGTGCGCGCGGCGTTGTCTTCGGCGGCGTAGTTGGCCAGCACCGCTCGGACGTTATCCGGCAGCAACGTGCCGTATCCGAACCAGCGCAGCTTTTCCAGCAGCACGCATGTCACCAGTCCGGCAACCAGCACCGGCAAGGATACCGGTGCAACCTTGGAAAAAAACTCGGAGAAGTGCCAGCCCATTTCATGGCCGATCAGCAAGTTCTGCGGCTCGCCGACCAAGGTGCAAACGCCACCCAGCGCAGTGCCCACGGCACCATGCATCAGCAGGCTGCGCAGAAAGGCGCGGAATTGTTCGAGATCGCCTTGATGCAGGGTGGGCAGATGTTTGTCGTCGTTGAATTCGCTGTCCTGACGCGGATCGTTACCGGAGGCGACACGGTGATACACCGAGTAAAAACCAACGGCGGCACTGATGATCACGGCGGTCACGGTCAAGGCATCGAGAAACGCCGACAGAAAGGCCGACAAAAAACAGAACATCAGGGCCAGCAGGGCCTTGGAGCGAACCCCGAGCAACAAACGCGAGAACAGGTACAGCAACAAGTCCTTCATGAAGTAGATGCCGGCCACCATGAACATCAACAGCAGGATCACCGGGAAGTTGTGCAACAACTCGTCGTACAGCGCCTGGGGCGTGGTCATCTTCAGCAACAGGGCTTCAATCATCAGCAGGCCGCCGGGCATCAGCGGATAGCATTTGAGCGCCATGGCCAGGGTGAAGATGAACTCCAGCACCAGCAGCCAGCCGGCAGCCACCGGGCCTGCGGTCCACAGCGCCAAGGCATTGAGGATGAGGAAACCGACGATGCAGGCCTTATACCAACGGGGCGAGTGCCCGAGAAAGTTGTGCGCGAACGCTTGGGCCATTGAACCGGACATCGGCTGCTCCTTGTTTTAAGAAGCGCGCAACTTGCCGCAAGCGTGCGAGAAGATCAAGCACGGGAAAACACAGGTGTTTATCCCAGATAGCGTGTGATGACCGCCTTGTAATTACCGTGCAGCGAATAGCCTCCTGCAACGATGTTTCCATCGGCCTGCACGGCGACACATGTGGCGGTATCCAGGCTGGGGCCGAGGCGGGTACGCGTACAGCCGCAGCCTTTGCCAAACTGGCGATCGGGACGGCCGTTGGGCAGGTATCGCCCCAGAATGAAGTCGGCTTCAACACCGCCGATGGTGGCGCCCGCCGTCAGCACACGGCCATCGGGTTGTAACTGCGCAGCGTTCCACTGGCATCCGCTGTGACCGATTACCAGCCGCTGCGGTTGTCCGCCGTTGCAATGATTGTCGGGGCGGCCGTTGCTGTGCATTTTAAATGTCAGGCAGTGCATTGGCTCGCAACTGCTGCCAAAACACAGGATGTCGCCTTCGTTTTGCTGGACCACCTGACTGACCCGGGCAGCATGCCCTTGCGCCTTGAAGGTCATGAATCCATCCACGGCAAAATTGTCGTCGAGACACCCGTCAGGGTGATAGCGTGCCAGCAAGCCTTCTTCAGGGAAGTTGATCGATCCACCGACCAGAATCCGGCCATCACGTTGTAGCGTCAGGCTGCTGAGCCAGGTATTCAACAGCAGATGCCTGACCACGACAAAGCCGCGGCCATTGAACGAGTAGTCCAGCGAGCCTTCGACATCCAGCCGTATCAACATACCGGCGTGATCGGCCAGTTCGTAGTGATGGTTGGCCAAGATAAGGATTCGACCGTCTTGTTGTACGCCGACATCGCAGGCTTCGGCGCCGGGTACACCGGGGGGGAGCCAGGCATCGCGTATGCCCAGGGACAGACCGCCAGGCAATCGCACGACACGGCGGCCATTATCACCAAAGCGTCGAACCAGGCGACCCTCTTGATCCAGCAATGCCAGGGCCGGGAGCGTGCGGTGCGCGTTTTCGTATTGCAGACCGGCCAACAGGATATTGCCGTCGGGCATGACCAGGACTTTGGCGCCCATGGCTTCAAACCCCGGCTCGAATTGCCCGATGACACTGCCTTGATTGCCGAATGCGAGGTCTGCGGAACCATCCTCAAGCAAACGGGCCAGGCCAAAGCGGCTGCCATCGGCCATGGCGACTTTTGCTGCTACCAGCAAGCGACCCTGTGCATCGATCGCAACACCATTGGCCAGGCTTGCAAGGCTATCGGCGAAATACACCTGGGTTTTGCCGTTGGCGGCAAACGTCGTATCGAGGCTTCCGGCGTTCTTTCGGGTGACGGGGTTGGCAAAAGCCGACTGGATTGACATGGGTCGCATCTCCTTGCGAGTCGTCATGATCCAGAAGTTTGGCTGGCGACTAATAAGGAAAATATTCAATCCCTGAATGAAGGGATGCACAACTGTAAGAACTAACAGGCGGAAGGTCGTTATGTGCCACAACAGTGTCTTTTCGAACCAGTGGCAAGCCTGCAAAGTATCAGGCGTATGCAACGTTCGAATTAAACAGCGTCAAGTAGTGCGCATGGCCAAAAAAACCAGCGAACTAATGACAGGAGGAGGGCGCGGATTACCCCGGAGTAATCCGCAAAACAATTAGTTTGGCATCGACCACGATTGCAGTGTGTAGCCTTCCTGGCTCAACTCGGCGCGGGCCTGTTCCAGCAGCAGTTCGAGTTGTGCGGGATCGGAGTAAGCGCTGCTGGGGATCTGCTTGCGGCCAATGCTGGTGCTGGTGCGGTCGATAACGGTCAGGCTGAGTTCGCCATTACCGTCCTGTGGAGCCCAGGCCACGCATTTGAATGGTTTAAACGCGCGGTCGGCAATCAGAAGTGCTTCGTTGATACGGAGCGGGGCGTTCATGGGGGTCTTCCTCTGCATGCCCAATCAAGTGATGTGCCGGCGGTTGGGCTTACCGTTCGGCTGGTTACTTGTACTGATGCCCGCAACCGGGGTTGGGGTCACACACAATCAAAAGAAATTTCCACTTTATTTCATATGCTCAAGAATGAGCCTGGCATTGAAAGCTGAATGAAAGGAAAGAGTCGTTAGGTAACTAACAAAATCGCATCTTATAACTGGTTGTATCGCCCTCCTATAGTCAAACGGTACAAGAAGCTGTCAAATTCTTGCTAATGTTACAGTCAGGTCTGCCAAATGACTGTTTTTAATAAATTTTCATAAATTTGGCGCCAAGGAACAGTCATGAGCGATGCGCCTGCTTTACGACGTCTATTAGTGGTGGACCCTTGCGACGATTGTTATCGTCTGCTCCCAGGATTGCGCGCTATCGGTTGGGACGTTGACAGCTGCACGCTGGAGAACGCCGGTGACCGAACCTGTGACGTGGGCCTGTTGCGCTTGCAGCCCTTTCACTTTGAGCACCCGGAGGCTGTCAAAGAGTTGATCCGCCGCACCGGTACCGAGTGGATAGCCGTACTCAATCAGGACGTGCTGCGGCTGCAAAATGTCGGCGATTTTGTCTGTGAATGGTTTTTTGACTTTCATACCCTGCCATTCGATGTGTCCCGGGTTCAGGTAACGCTGGGCCGGGCGTTTGGCATGGCGCGGTTGCGCGGACAGGGCACGGTGCATGTCGACCAGCCCGAGCACGAGTTGCTGGGCGACAGCAAACCTATACGTGAACTGCGAAAACTGTTGAGCAAACTCGCTCCGACCGAATCTCCGGTGTTGATTCGGGGTGAAAGCGGCACTGGCAAAGAGCTGGTCGCACGAACCCTGCATCGTCTGTCCCAGCGTCACAACAAACCCTTTATCGCGATCAATTGTGGTGCGATTCCCGAACATTTGATCCAGTCCGAGTTGTTTGGCCATGAAAAAGGCGCGTTTACCGGCGCGCACCAACGCAAGGTCGGGCGGATAGAAGCCGCGAACGGCGGCACCCTGTTTCTCGACGAAATCGGTGACCTGCCACTGGAGTTGCAGGCCAACCTGTTGCGGTTCCTCCAGGAAAAACACATCGAGCGGGTGGGCGGCAGTCAGCCGATTCCGGTGGATGTGCGGGTGCTGGCGGCCACGCACGTCGACCTTGAAGCCGCCATCGAGAAGAAGCGTTTTCGCGAAGACTTGTATTACCGCCTGAACGTCCTGCAAGTGGTGACCGTTCCACTGCGCGAGCGCCATGGCGACCTGGCGACGCTGGCCAACCACTTCGCCCATTCCTACAGCCATGAAACCGGGCGCCGCCCACGCAGTTTCAGCGAGGACGCATTGATTGCCATGGGCAAGCACGACTGGCCAGGCAATGTACGCGAACTGGCCAACCGCGTTCGTCGCGGGCTGGTGTTGGCCGAAGGCCGGCAGATCGAGGCCCGCGATCTGGGGTTGATCAGTCAGCATATGATCGCCGCACCGATGGGCACCCTCGAAGAATATAAGGCCCGGGCCGAACGCCAGGCGTTGTGCGATGTATTGAACCGTCACAGCGATAACCTGAGTGTCGCCGCCAAAGTATTGGGTGTGTCGCGACCGACCTTCTACCGGTTGTTGCACAAGCACCAGATTCGTTGAATTCCTGTTTCAAACAAAAAGACCGTTGCAATGGAAATTGCGGGCGCGGCGCGCTTGAGTCCATCGCCAGCAAGCTGGCTCCTACAGATTCAGCGTGGGCACGTTCCCGTGTAGGCGCTGGCTTGCCAGCGATGGTCGTTAACGATTACGCGTGTGAACTGGATGAACGCGGCGTACTTGAGTCCATCGCCAGCACG
>NZ_JBWKXF010000011.1:42133-122213 GCF_059422645.1 Pseudomonas sp. GW821-FHT01C01
ATGGTCGTTAACGATTACGCGTGTGAACTGGATGAACGCGGCGTACTTGAGTCCATCGCCAGCAAGCTGGCTCCTACAGATTCAGCGTGGGCACGCTCCCTTGTAGGCGCTGGCTTGCCAGCGATGGTCGTTAACGATAACGCGTGTGAACTGGATGAACGCGGCGCGCTTGAGTCCATCGCCAGCAATCGAGCGTCGACCGGCTGCTCCTGCAATTCGCCGGAGTTGCGTGAAGAACCTGTTTTGTTCGGGTCAGAAGTAGTAAGGGAATTTCAGGCTGAACTGGAAGTCCGGGGCATCGTCCGTCATGCCGATGGACAGGTTCGGTACGATGGTCAGGTTGTTGGTGGCAGCAATGGTCATGCCGATGTTGAAGTAACCGGCGTTGGCATCGCTGGAAACCACCGATTGCCAATCCCCGCCATCTTCCTTGAGCTGGCTTTTGCGTTGCACCAGGTCAGAGACCGAGAACGACATACTCATCTTTTCGTTCAAGGCGAACGCAATACCGGCGCCAATCTGGAAGCTGTCGCCAATGCGTACTTTCCCAGGTGTCTTGACTGCCGGGTTGGAGCTGATGTCGTCGAAAGACTCTTCCAGGTTGTGCGTGTAGGACAGGCTGCCGAACAGCACTGCCGGATCGAACGTCTTGACCAGCGAGATCCCGGGTGTAATCGACCAGACGCCGTTACCGGTAGGCAAGGACTCAGGCACGGCCAGGTTGGAGTTATCGTCCACACGAATCAGCTTGATGCCGAACGGATCTTTGCCGGTCGGCGCCTTGACGCGCAAGGTCACCACGGCATCCGGGGTGTTGACCGACTCGTCGAGGAACTTGTAGGCGATACCGAAGTTGACGTCACCAATGGTCGGGTCTTCTTTGACGGTGTCTTCGGTCGTGACGTTTGCCGAACCGTTATTGCCGCCACCGGACTGGTACGTGGACTGACGGTAGACCACCGGCACGTTCAAGTCGAACTGCCAGCGATTGTTGAAGTTGTAGCGGCCGGTGAGGTCCAGCGTCCAGGTGTCGGCCTTGATCCGGTCCAGGTTGATGGCACCCAGAAAGATCGAGTCCAGGGCGAGAAAACCGTTGAGGATCAGTTGGCGGGTATCGTATCGGGAGTAGGTTATCCCGGTTTCGAAGCTGAACTTTCCGCCGCCGAAGAATCCGCTGGCCTCGTCATACAGGTTTGAAACACTTTGCGCCGGTTGTGAATCATCGGCCAGCGATTGCCCATAAGAGCTGCCACTGCCCCCGGCGGCGCCCCCTGAAGCCGCTGCGGCACCGGTGCCAGTGGCGACATTTTGATTGCCCTTGAGATCCGCTGGCGACTTGGCCAGGCGTTTGGGAGGGGGCGAAGCGGGCTGGTCTTCGACCTGGCGGATCCGTTGTTCGAGAACCGCCAGGGCTTTTTGCTGTACTTCGTATCGTTGTTTCAACTCCAGAAGTTCTTGTTTGAGAGCCTCCATTTCCGGGTCAGGTGCTGCCTGCAACATCGCCGCGGGGAGTAGAGCACTCAAGCATGCAACTGCACGCAGTGATACTGATCGATACATGAAATAAGCCGTCCATTTGTGCCCAATGCTCGAGACTTAGCGTAGTTCAATACCCCTGGGTCCGTAATGCAGCGAGTTGGTTCAGATTGCAGTCCAATACACTGGCACTCGGGCCATTATTGTTGAGCACTACGTTGAGTTGAGTCATGTTGTTGACCACATTGCTGCTGCCCAGCAACCGGGTGTTTTGCAGCAACCCGCCGTGGGCGACTTGTTGCAGGCTTGAGCCCTGGTTGTTGTTGGCGGTAATGGCCATCTGAACACCGCCGCTGGTGGCGGAAACCGCGACACTGCCTGCGGCATTGCTGCCGGTAATGGTTTGACCGGCTGTCAGCGCCTGGCCCTGGCTCGGCACCAGTGCAGGGGCCGTGCTGGCCTCTTTGACGTTGATGGCGATGTTGTTGTTTGAGCTGTTGCCATCGCCTGCGGCCCGTGTGACCTGGGTGATGCCCCGGGAGGTGTTCAGTCCGGCGCCACCCGTCACGTTACCGGTACCCTCGTTGTGCGAACTGCCTTTACCGGATTGTTTGATGGTTGAAACATAGAACTCGGGCTTGACCGTTGCGGCTTGAAGTTGCATCGAGGTGGATGCCCCGATCAGATCATCACTGGCGTTGCGCCAGGTACTGCTCATGACAACACCGAAGCTGATGATCCGCCCCGGCATCACATACCGGCCACGCAACTCGGCCAGTTCCTGGTCCTTGATTTCGATGGGTCTGAACTCATCAGCAAAACCTGAAGTGGTCGCTGCCAGACAGGCAGCGACCACCCAATACGAGGTTTTCATTTGCTGCTCCCGGAGCATCCTGCCCCCTATCATCTTATTGGCGATTAAAAGAAGTCGCTCTGTATGAAACCAAAATCCATCAATTCAGCATCTTTGACCGGGTTGAAATTATCCAGCTTGTTCTTGGCTGTCAGCGGTTGCGGTGGACTGCGTAACGCATTGGTTTTGTCATAACCCGTACCGACAATAGCGAAGATAATGCCATTCCAGCCTTTGACAAAGTCATCATGGGAGTAGCGTTTGTGACCGAGTACCGGGTCGCCGATGTAGACCCAGTTCTTGTCCGCCCGCTGCATCACCACGAAGTGCTTGTAGCCACGGATTTCCATCAGTACCACCACTGGAATCGTCACTGCATCGAGTCTTTCCGGTGGGATCTTGTAGCCCCGGGCGCGCATGCCGATGCTTTCTATGTAGCGCTTCATGTCCAGCATGGAAAAACCCTGGGTACGAACAAGGTCCTGGTCGGCGTAGACCAGCATGCCTTTGATAATGTGCTCCTCATCGACGTCGAGCCAATAGGCCTGGCGCAGTATCGTTGCCAGCGCGGCGGCGCCGCAGCTGAAATCGGTTTTCTGTTCGACGATGTCGCTGAACTTGCGCTCACGCAAACTCTGTACATGCTTGTACACCAGCACGCCACCCGGCAGGGCGGCAACCGGCATCTGTGCAGCCTGGGTCAGGCCAGACAGGCAGAGCAGGGCGAAAAGGACAGTCTTACGCATGATCGATACGCCTTGGGACTGTGGAAAAGCCCCGTCGCCGGGGCTTTCATTGCAATCGCGATTACAGACAGGACTTGCAGCCTGCGGCGATGGACAGCGAGTTGCTTTGCTGGTTGCCGACGCCGGACGATACGTTGGCTCCGCCGTTGCCGGAGAAGTTGTTCATCGAGCCCGTGATCGAAGCATTGTTGGTTACAGGAGGTTTCCAGCTTTCTGGCGTCATCACTTGTTGAGTGGTTATGCCGGACAGACCGAGTACACCCACGGGTACGAAATCAGTCCTGGCGTTGTTGGTGACGTTCAGCCCGGACGTGCTTTGGTTAGCCGCCGCCGCGGCAACTGCTACACGGCCACCCGAAACGGCAATCGCCAGGTTGTTTTTCTGTTGGTTGAAGTCGCCGGTGGTCACGTTGATGCCGATGTTGCCGGAACCGCTGTTGCCAGCGTTATTGAGCGTTGTGTTGTTGGTGTTGGAGTGGTTCCTGGCGGTGTTGCCGGTGTTCTTCTGAGTCGCGCTGGAGGCGGCGACCGCGGTGCCGAAGATGAAGCTTTCGTCAGCCGTGGCAAGGGCGGCGGCGTTGTCTTGTTGGTTGCCGTTACCGGCTGCAATGTTGGCGCCCATGTTGCCGTTGGAGTTGTTCAGGGAGTTATCGATTTTAGCGTCGTTTTTGGTGCCCCGGTTCACTACCCTGCTGTCACTGCTTTCCTGCGAGTCCAGCACGGCGGCCCCGGCGCCTGCGGTAATCTGCAGAATCTGATCCAGCGACGGGCCATTAGGCTGTTGGTTGCTGCCCTGTCCATTGCCCTGCACGGGATCAGCCTGGGCTGCGAATGCCATCACTGCTGCCAGGGCGAAAGCCAGTGGTTTGAGAGCAGTTGTCGGGTTCATGGTGTTTCTCCGTGCTCATTAGTTGTTCAAGTGTTGGTACTTCCCTAATTGCACTCCATAAGGGTCAGTCAGCGACCCGGATGCTCAGGGTGTTAGCCATTCGGTTCCCCACCCCGGCACTCTGGTTTACCTGGATCACTCCCCGGCTGCCGGTGAAGGCCTGGTCGCTTGTCACGACCTGGCGACTGCCGTTTGGGGTGCCAGTTGCTCCCGAGTTCGGTAACAACGCCACGTTCTGTTGAGAAAGGGCACTATCGTCAATGGCTTGCGGTACAGCGCTGATGCTGATGCGCATGGCGTTGGCCATCTGGTTGTTCGCCCCGGCGCCCTGGTTGACGCCCAGCACGCCGTTGCCATTACTGAAGGAGGTGCCGTCGATATTGGCCGTCGCATCCATCGACGGATTGGCGGGCGTGGTGATTCTCTGCCTGACGCTGGTGGTCGCACCGGCTTCGGTACCAATGGCAATCGCGCGGGCGTTGGCCTGCTGCTGTTGATCTCCAGCCGCCTGGTTGACGTTGAAGTTGCCTCGGTAATTTGTCCCGGAATCCTGGAGGGTGGCGGAGTTCACCGAACTGACGCCCGAATCGGCCATCACGCTGGTACAGCCGAGCAGGGCAAGTAAAAGGAGGGAACGACTCATCTCATTGACCTCCCGCCATTCTTCCCAGTGAGCCTAGGCCGCTGCTCATGGCGCGGTTGATGGTTCCGGAAATGGCGCCGCCACTGCCGCCACCGTGGCCGACGGACATCCCAGGCAAACCGTTGGGGTTGGTGACGACATTGAAGCCTTGCATGCCACCCAGACTTTGCCCGTTGCTGTTGCGAAGGGCCGTTCCGGTGGTTACCCCGGCAATGTCGGTGTCGCTGAGTTCGCTGGTGACGCGGGTCGACGGGTTGGCATTGATGGTGATCGGGGCCGGATCTCTACCGCCGCTGCGACCGATGGGAGTTGCGTGAATGGTTCGATCAAGCACGATGACACCGTTGCCTTCGGCTTGTATGTTGAAACTGATAACAGTGCCGCCAGCGCTCGCGATCAGCAGGAGGCACGTCAAGCCCTTTTTATTCAGTATCCCCACGACGGTCATTCCTTCATTTGTGGGCTGGCACTGGTCAGCTGTGTAAGGGATAGAGCGAAAGCTGTGCCGTTTCTTGAATATCGCGTTGATTCAATGACTTGCGGAATTTGCCCGGGGACCCTTTGTCGAGGATGTTCCAACGGTGAGACGAAACCATGCGCCGGGAGCCCGGAAATACCGACGCACCGCTCTAGAACAAGGGTTATAGCGTTGTTGTATCAATGCCTTAACAAGTCCGGCGACTAAACGATGAAGGGCGTTGAAATGGGCAGTTTCAGGCAGGGAGGGTGTTTCAGGATCGGACACTTTTCCCCCAAAGCAGGGGGGGATGATGGGGATATTGCCCCAAACGCCGGTCAGGCGCCGAGCAATCGGGTCACGGCGTTCAGTGCCAGGAGTCGGCGTTCTGCCCAATCTCCGTGCAGTACCTGAACCGGTTGTGCGTGGCGCTCGAGCCAGGCGAGGGTCTGGTCGAAAAATGCCTGGCGCTCACTCAAACGGGGCTGGCAACGCTGGCCGTCGTCAGTCCAGTCGACGTGTTCCGGCGACAGCAACAGGTGCAAGTCGTAATGCCGGGCCAGTAGCGCTTGTTCAATCCAGGTGGGGCAATCGCCAAACAGGGTTTGGCTCCAGAGAATATTGCTCAGCAGGTGCGTGTCGAGGATCAGCAAAGACGGTTGTTGCGCCCGCGCCTGGTCTTCCCATGCCAATTGACCGCGAGCGATCTGCGAAATGTCGGCCAACGTGGTGTCCCGCGGATTCTGCTCAATGAAGAAGCGCACATACTCCTCGACCAGAATCCCGCCGAAACGCTGTTGCAACTCGGCCGCCAGCCAGCTTTTACCGCTGGATTCGGGACCTGTAAGTACCAGTACTTTCATGCGCGCAATGCCGGATCGGCGCGCCATTCGCGCCAGCCCTGCACGGCGATAACGGTGAACAACCCGTACAGGGTGGCGGTCAGGTACAAGCCCTTATAGACGAACAGCCCGACGAAAATCACATCCAGGGCGATCCACAACGGCCAGCACTGGACACGTTTTTGCGCCATCCAGACTTGCGCCACCAGGCTGAATCCAGTCAACGCCGCATCGAGCCAGGGTTGCGCAGCGTCGGTCCAGTGGGCCATGGCCGCCCCCAGCAGCAGACTGCCGAGTGCGCCAATGGCAAGGCTCAACGCCACAGAGCGGGTATCGAGCCGACTGACTTCGCGGCCATGGGTGGTTTCGCCAAACCGCGTCCACTGCCACCAGCCATAAAGCTGCAAGGCGGCATAGACGACTTGCAGCAGCATGTCCGAATACAGCTTCACCTCAAAAAAGATCCAGCTATAAAGCAGCACCATGACCAGGCCGATCGGCCAGCACCAGGCATTCTGTTTGACCGTCAGCCAGACGGCAATGACACCGAGGGCGGCGGCAAACAGTTCAAGCCCGGACATGGAGGTTCCTTGGGGAAGTCGAAGAGGGGGGCGGATTGTAACCGGATTGGCGTCAGGAATCCCGTGCCAGGGCCGCGCGCCCCGATAACGTGGCAGCGCCAATCGGACTTGTCTGATAGGATTTCGGCCCCGCGCGGGAAACTCCGAATCAGGGTTGTTTTTTCACAGGATTTTTACGGTTCTGTGGTAATCCTTGATGCGCGGGGCTTCAGCGACGCTGATCGCGATGAACGCTTTTGAAAAATACTAACGGGGCATGCCGATGCGCATAGCCTTTTGGGGGATTGATGGATCTTTGGACCGCCTTTCAGGCATTGATTCTTGGGGTTGTAGAAGGGCTGACCGAGTTCCTGCCCATTTCCAGTACCGGCCACCAGATCATCGTGGCCGACTTGCTCGGCTTCGGGGGCGAGCGGGCGATGGCGTTCAACATCATTATTCAGTTGGGGGCAATCCTGGCGGTGGTGTGGGAGTTTCGACGCAAGATCTTCGACGTGGTCATCGGTCTGCCGACCCAGCCGGGCGCTAGGCGGTTTACCGCGAACCTGTTGATCGCGTTCTTGCCGGCCGTGGTGTTGGGCGTCATCTTCGCCGACCTGATCCACAAGTACCTGTTCAATCCGATCACCGTGGCAACGGCGCTGGTCGTGGGCGGGTTCATCATGTTGTGGGCCGAGCGCCGTCAGCATGAGGTACACGCCGAAACGGTGGATGACATCACCTGGAAAGATGCCCTGAAAGTCGGCTTCGCCCAATGCCTGGCCATGATTCCGGGCACTTCGCGTTCGGGCTCGACGATCATCGGCGGCTTACTGTTCGGCCTGTCGCGCAAGACCGCTACCGAGTTCTCGTTCTTCCTGGCCATGCCAACCATGGTCGGCGCGGCGGTGTACTCGGGCTATAAATACCGTCACCTGTTTGTCCCGGCGGATTTCCCGGTGTTCGCGATCGGCTTCGTCACGGCATTCGTCTTCGCGATGATTGCGGTCCGTGGGCTGCTCAAGTTCATCGCCAACCACAGCTATGCGGCGTTTGCCTGGTATCGCATTGTGTTCGGTCTGATCATCCTGGCGACCTGGCAATTCGGCTGGGTCGACTGGAGCGCGGCCAAGCCGTGAGTGATTCGCGCTCGCGCAACAACCCCGGGCGCCAGTCCGGGGGACAGATCCGCCATTCGCGGCTGAAGTGGCTGGTGTTTGCCATCCTGTGCGCGTTGCCGCTGTCGGGTTCGGTGTCGACATGGCTGCACGGGGAGTCGCTGATTCCCCTGGCGGCCTACGGCATCGTCAGCGTCGTGACGTTTTTTCTGTACTGGAGCGACAAGCGCAAGGCGCGCGCCGAGCAATGGCGGACTCCGGAGAATGTCCTGCATGCGCTGGAGTTCGCCGGTGGCTGGCCCGGCGCGTTGCTGGCCCAGCAAGTGTTTCGGCACAAAACCCGCAAAGTCTCGTTCCAGTTGGTGTTCTGGGTCATCGTGCTTCTGCACCAGGTGTTCTGGATCGATCACCTGTTCCTCGGCGCACACCTGTTCGCCTTGTTCTAATAAATAAGGCCCTATAGCAACAGGCCTGCTTGCGTGCGCTTTGGCAGCTTGCTCACCACCAATTGGTGGGAACGCTGCAGCAATCCCTGTAGTTCTTCGCCACCGAGCGGGTAGGGCGTTTCCATGATGATCCACTGGGCGCGCGCCAGATAAGGCGCTGGGTGAATCCCCGGTCGGTCGCAGTGACCGAGAAACAAATCCTTGTCTACCTTGAAGGCCAGGGAATCACCCCGCAGGCCCTGCAAGGCAAACATCTTGTTCCCGGCAATCGAAAACACCCGCACGCCTCCCCATTTATAGTCTTCCCGCGCTCCGGGCAGGGCGAGGCAAAATTTTGCGACATCCTCTTCGCTCATCCGTCCGGCTTTCATAACAATCGTTCCCCGCAGGCATTGAATGATTCGACCAAATGGTCAATCCAGGCGCGTACCGCCGGCATCACCCCCCGTCGATGAGGATAGACCGCTTGCAACCAGCCACCGGGCAACGACCACTCGGGCAACAGCTGCACCAGTGAGCCGTTTTCCAGTTCCTGCTCGCAATACATCATGGGCAGCATCGTGAAGCCCAGACCGGAGAGGGTGCTGGCCTTGCGCACGATAAAGTCATCAATGCCCAGCCGGGCCTCAAGCGCGAGTTCACAGCTTTTGCCTTTTTGATCCAGCATGCGGATGTGCACCATGCGGTCGGCTTCCAGGGCGCCGAGTACCGGCAGGCTTTTCAGATCCTCGGGATGGTTGATCTCACGGCCAACGAGGAAACCGGGACTGGCGACCATCAGCATCTGCGCCTGACGCAGACGGCGGGTGACCAGCAGCGGGTCTTCGTCACCCAGTTCCCGCACGCGCAGGGCCACGTCAATGCCTTCGTTCACCAGGTCGACCCGCCGGTTGAGCAGCATGACCTCCAGCTGGACTTGCGGAAACCGTTCGAGAAAGTCGCTGATCACATCCGGCAACATTTCGTGGGCCAGCCCAACCGGGCACGACACCCGTAATCGCCCACGGGGCTCGCTGGACATGCTGGCCACGGCCTCGTCGGCCATTTCCGCCTCCAACAGCATCGCCTGGCAGTGCCTGAGGAAGCGCTCACCCACGGCGGTCAGCTTCAGCTGTCGGGTGGTGCGTTGCAGCAATCGTGCGCCAAGGCGTTCTTCCAGTTCGGCGATGCGGCGTGACAGACGAGACTTGGGGATGCCCAGCAAGCGCCCGGCCGCCGCGAAACCATCGGCTTCCACGACTTTGGCGAAGTAGTACAGGTCGTTGAGGTCTTGCATGATGTGAGCCTGATTGTTCTATCTGTGAGACGAACTATCGCATTGTTGCCGTCTAATCAGCTATTGGTTTCGTCTGTAGGATTAGTCCCATCAGATCGCCCTTGTGGGCGATCCTCACCTGGAGATCCCACATGAAACTGCTGCATATCGATTCGAGCATTTTGGGCGACAACTCGGCTTCCCGTCAGCTGAGCGGCGAAGTCGTCAAAGCCTGGCAGACCGCCGAGCCAACCGCCGTGGTGACCTACCGTGACCTGGCCGCCGACGCGATCAGCCACTTTTCCGCCACCACCCTGGTCGCCGCCGGCACCACCGCTGAGCTGCGCAACGCCGCACAACAGCACGAAGCCGAACTGAGCGCCTCGACCCTGGCTGAATTCCTTGCCGCCGATGCCGTGGTGATTGCCGCACCGATGTACAACTTCACCATCCCGACTCAACTGAAGGCATGGATCGACCGCATCGCCGTTGCCGGTCAGACCTTCCGTTACACCGAAGCCGGCCCTGAAGGCCTGTGCGGTGGCAAGAAAGTCGTGATCGTCTCGACTTCCGGCGGCATGCACGCCGGTCAGGCCACCGGTGTTGCCCACGAAGAATATTTGAAGCTGCTGTTCGGTTTCATCGGCGTCACCGACATCGAAATCGTCCGCGCCGAAGGCCTGGCCTACGGTGACGATGTTCGCAACAAAGCCATGAGCGATGCCCATGCGCAAATCAGCGAGCAATTGTTCGCCGCCGCGTAAGGCTTGCGTAAAAGTAAGCAAGCGTTCAGGTAAAGCCCAAAAAGCTCTGTATTCTGGTTGCGCAAGTACCAGCTACGGAGTTTTTTGTTTCTGGTCGTTTCAGATTGTGGCCCGACTTATGCAGTCAAGGGCTCACGTCTCAAGTCCGGTAACAAGGTGGGCATCCCATGATGCGTCTTTGTGCAACTTTACTGATTTGTCTGCTCAGCAGCCTGAATACAGTGCACGCCGCGCCTGCACCGCATCCTCACTGGAGCGTCGGTTTCCATGAGATGACTTTTCTCGATCCTCTGGACCTGCAGCCGATGCGCGCCATCGCCTTCTATCCTTCCAGTGACTGGGAGCACACCAGCAAACTCGAGGGTTACACCGTCGAAGCCGGGGAGGACACCAAAGTCGCCATTGGCCGCTTCCCGATGCTGATGCTGTCCCACGGTAACACCGGCACTCCGCTGGCCCTGCACGACCTTGCCACGTCGCTGGCGCGTAAAGGCTTTGTTGTGGTGGCGGTGATTCACCCCGGTGACAACTCCAGGGACCACAGCCGCCTCGGTACTTTGAGTAACCTGTACGGCCGGCCGATCCAGATTTCCGAAGCCATCACCGCCACCTTGGGCGACCGTATGCTGTCACCGTTCGTCAATGCCGACCAGGTGGGGGTCATCGGTTATTCGGCCGGTGGCGAGACTGCATTGATTCTGTCCGGCGCGACCCCGGATCTGGATCGCCTGCGCCGTTACTGCCAGGAGCGTCCGGATGACCGCGATGCCTGCAACACCCGGGGCGAATTGATTGTTGACCGCGACGACCTGCAGCCGGTGGCTGATCCTCGCGTCCACGCCTTGATGCTGATGGCGCCGTTGAGCCTGAAGTTCGGCCGCCACACCCTGGCCGATGTGCATGTGCCAGTGCTGCTGTACAGCGGTGATGGCGACAAACTGGTGGCTTTCGACAAGAACGCCGCGGCACTGGCGCGCAAACTGCCGACGGCGCCTGACTTCAAGTTACTGGCCGGGGCAGGCCACTTCGTGTTCATGGCGCCGTGCAATGACGAACAGATCGTGATCATGCCCGCGCTGTGCACCGATGCCGATGGCGTCGACCGGGAAGACATTCACCGCAATCTGATTTCCGAGGCTGGGAGTTTCTTCTCGCGCACCCTGGGCAGAGCGACCCGGGCGGGGATGCAGACGGCTGATCAGTAAGTTTCCTCGACCCTCTGTGGGAGCGGGCTTGCTCGCGAAGGCGGTGTGCCAGTAGGCATATGTATTGCCTGACACACCGCCTTCGCGAGCTAGCCCGCTCCCACATTAAGCCATCGCGCGACGCTTGAGCAGCAGGGTCAGCCCCAGGCCCGTCACCGACAACAACGCCGCACTGAAGAAAATCCACGCATAACCCAGGTTCAACGCCACGGCGCCCATCAACGGGCCGGCGATTGCCAGTGCCAGGTCGAAAAACACCGCGTAAGCACTCAAGCCCGCGCCCCGGCTGGAATCAGGCACCTGTTTGATGGCCTCGACACCCAGTGCCGGGTACACCAGGGACAGGCCGAATCCGGTCAGCCCGGCGCCAATCAGCGCGTACCCGGTCGACGGTGCCAGCCACAGCAGCACCAGGCCAACCGTCTCGATGCACATGCAGGCAATGGCCGACGAGAACCCGCCAAAACGGCTGATGGCGGAAATGAACAGCAGTCGCGACAGAATGAAACACACGCCAAACATGGTCAGGCAGTAGGCCGCGCCGGTCCAGCCGCGATTGGCGTAATACAGGGTAATAAAGGTCGTCAGGGTGCCATAGCCAATGGACGCCAGGCTCAGACTCGCGCCAAACGGCGCAATACGTCCGAACACCGCCCAGAACGGCAATCGCTCACCGCGCACCACGGGTACCGAGGGCTTGTTGCGAATCAGCAACAATGCGGCCAGGGCCAACAGCGAAAGGGCGGTGCCCAGGCTGGCGAAACCGAGTTGTTGAACCATCAGCACACCCAGCGGTGCACCAATGGCAATCGCGCCATAGGACGCAATGCCGTTCCAGGAGATCGACCGCGCGGTGTGCTCGGCACCCACCTGGCCCATGCACCAACTGATGGTGCCGACGCCGATCAACCCTTGGGCGATCCCCAGCAACAGGCGCCCGGCGATCAAAATCAGCAGGCTGAGCAAGGGAAAGCCTTGCAACAGGGTCGACAGCAAGGTCAGCACGCCACTGAGCACAATCCCGGACAAGCCATAAATGATTGCGCGCTTGGTGCCAACACTGTCCGACATCCGCCCGGCCATGGGCCGGCTGAGCAGGGTGGCGAAGTACTGCGAGCCGATAGTCAACCCGGCCACGATGGCGCTGAACCCGAGTTGCTCGTGGACATAACCCGGCAAAACCGCAATCGGCAAACCAATGCAGAGGAAAGCAATGAAGGTATAAAAAACGATAGAGACGATCTGCAGGGTGATCGCCATGGAGCTTTGCGGAGCGACTTGCTGCACAGACATGAGGGCTCGTTCGCGGGCGGCGGTGGGAGAACTGCATCATGGCGCGGGACAGTGACAAAAGAAAGCAGGCTAACTAATTATTGCTGGTCTTGAAGGCCTCTTCGCGAGCAAGCCCGCTCCCACAGGGGGAATGCATTCCAAATGTGGGAGCGAGCTTGCTCGCGAAAAACGTCTGGATAACGCGTTCTGGCAGGTTGCACGCGTTATCGTTGTCGTCCATCGCGAGCAAGCTCGCTCCTACAAATGCAGCGAGGTAGTTTTAGAACACCACACCCTGGCTACGCAGGTAGTCGTCATAGGTGCCGCTGAAGTCGGTCACGCCGTTAGGGCTCAACTCGATGATGCGGGTGGCCAGGGACGATACGAACTCACGGTCGTGGCTGACGAAGATCAGTGTGCCCGGGTAGTTCTCCAGCGCCAGGTTCAGCGCCTCGATGGATTCCATGTCCAGGTGGTTGGTCGGTTCGTCCATCACCAGTACGTTCGGCTTTTGCAGGATCAGCTTGCCGAACAGCATGCGGCCTTGCTCACCACCGGAGATGACCTTGACCGACTTGAGGATCTCGTCGTTGGAGAACAGCATGCGACCCAGCGTGCCGCGAATGATCTGCTCGCCCTGAGTCCACTGGCCCATCCAGTCGAACAGGCTGACATCGTCTTCGAAGTCATGGGCGTGGTCCTGGGCGTAGTAGCCCAGCTCCGCGCTTTCGGTCCATTTCACAGAACCGGCGTCCGGGGTCAGCTCACCCATCAAGGTGCGCAGCAGGGTGGTCTTGCCGATACCGTTCGGGCCGATGATCGCCACGCGCTCGCCGGCTTCGACAGTGAAGCTGAAGTTCTTGAACAGGGTCTTGCCGTCGAAGCCCTTGGACATCTGCTCGATGGTCACGGCCTGGCGGTGCAGCTTCTTGGTCTGTTCGAAGCGGATGAACGGGCTCACGCGGCTCGATGGCTTGACCTCGGCCAGCTGGATCTTGTCGATCTGCTTGGCGCGGGAAGTGGCCTGCTTGGCTTTCGAGGCGTTGGCCGAGAAGCGGCTGACGAACGTTTGCAGTTCGGCAATCTGGGCTTTCTTCTTGGCGTTGTCCGACAGCAGTTGCTCGCGGGACTGGGTCGCCGCGGTCATGTACTCGTCGTAGTTGCCCGGGAACAGGCGCAGCTCACCATAGTCCAGGTCGGCCATGTGGGTGCAGACACTGTTGAGGAAGTGACGGTCGTGGGAAATGATAATCATGGTGCTGTTGCGCACCGTGAGAATGGATTCCAGCCAGCGAATGGTGTTGATGTCCAGGTGGTTGGTCGGTTCGTCGAGCAACAGCACTTCAGGATCGGAAAACAGTGCCTGAGCCAGCAATACGCGCAGTTTCCAGCCTGGAGCGACTTCGGACATCGGGCCGAAATGCTGTTCCAGTGGAATACCCAGGCCCAGCAGCAGCTCACCGGCGCGGGATTCGGCGGTGTAGCCGTCCATTTCGGCGAATTCGGTTTCCAGCTCGGCCACGGCCATGCCGTCTGCTTCGCTCATTTCCGGCAGCGAATAGATGCGGTCGCGCTCGGCCTTGACCTTCCACAGCTCCTCGTGACCCATGATCACGGTGTCGATCACGGTGAATTCTTCGTAGGCGAACTGGTCCTGGCGCAATTTACCCAGACGCACGTTCGGCTCCAGCATGACCTGGCCGCCGGACGGCTCGAGGTCGTTGCCGAGAATCTTCATGAAGGTCGACTTGCCGCAACCGTTGGCGCCGATCAGACCGTAACGGTTGCCACCGTTGAACTTGACCGAGACGTTTTCGAAGAGCGGCTTGGCGCCGAACTGCATCGTGATGTTAGCTGTAGAAATCAAAGGTTTTTCCTGCGAAGCATTCAGAGTAGCTAGGGTTGCGGCAGTACCGGTTCAGTACCCGTTCCACTGTTCGAACCCCGGGACATTCATCCCGATCAACAGTGGAAGATCCATCTGGCATTAAGTGGACAGCAGCATGTGGAGCGCTTGGCCCGAGTCAACGTGCGCTGAAAGGGGATGATTCCCGCTCTCAACCTGGGGGCGCGTAAAGTTTGGCGGCGATTGTACTGGTCTGGCTCTTTAAACGATAGGGCGTTGAGGCTTCTGTAACGCTTTGGCAGCTTTCGCGGACACATTTTCACAGTTACAGGTTAACTATTGGTTACAATCTTTGGCTAAAATGCCATCCATCAGCTGTCTGCCGACCATCGGCATGACTGGAAGGCACTACGGGGCCGCTGTTTCGTATTCAGTTGCTGCACAAGACCCGGGGGCCGGCATGCCGGTAAAGGGCGCAGTTTGTTTACTTCCGACCAGTGACGATTTCCGTGAAACTCATCATTGCCGTTGTCTACGTTGTCTCTATTGCGTATGTCCATCTGCGTGGTCAAGTGCGCCATAAGCTGGGTCGCCAGTTGAGCGATCACTCGACGTTTCTGGCGCCGATCAATTGCTTTCTTTATCTGTTTTCGAAAATCCCCAACAAACCGTATCTCGACCCGGCCGACTTCCCCGACCTGAGTCCGTTGCAGGCGCATTGGGAGGAAATCCGCGCTGAAGGCCAGAACCTGCTCGATACCGGGGCGATCAAGCGTTCGAATCAATACGATGACGTGGGTTTCAACTCGTTTTTCAAGACCGGCTGGAAGCGCTTCTACCTCAAGTGGTACGGCGATAACCATCCGTCGGCCATGAAACTTTGTCCACGGACCACCGAACTGGTGCAAGGCATTGGTTCGATCAAGGCAGCGATGTTCGCCGAGTTGCCACCGGGCTCCAGACTGGTGCGCCATCGCGACCCGTACGCCGGTTCGTACCGTTATCACCTCGGGCTGGAAACACCCAACGCTGCCGGTTGCTACATCAATGTCGATGGCCAGAACTACCATTGGCGCGATGGCGAAGCGGTGATGTTCGATGAGACCTACATTCATTACGCAGAAAACACCACGCAGCAGAATCGCATCATCCTGTTTTGCGACGTCGAACGGCCGATGAAGTATCGCTGGGCGGCGGCATTCAATCGCTGGTTCAGCCGCAATGTCATGTCGGCGGCAGGTGCGCCGAACGAGGTTGGAGACAGGACGGGCGGGCTCAACCGACTGTTCAGCAAGATCTACAGGATCCGCCTGCGCGGCAAGGAACTGAAAAAACGCAACCGCAAGCTTTACTACCTCGAAAAGTGGTCGATCTTCGCCGGGTTGCTGGTGGTCTTCATACTGCTCTGATTTTTTTGGGTAGCGTTCCAGGCTTTCGCGAGCAGGCCGGATCAACGTCGTGTTACATCTTGCCGGGGAGGTTTTGGTTAACAAATCCGAACCCCGGGCGTAGCGTGGTATCGAAGTCCTTATCCACGCGACGTAGAGAGGCACCTCATGAACCGATACGTGTTTGGCGCCATTGCGCTGGCCTTGAGTGGCGTACTGGGCCCACTGGCCCTGGCCGAAGCCGCTGCTGCGTTGCAATTGGCCCAGAACCTGCCGGGCAGCACCAACAATAACCCTTACAACAGTCCTGTTCGCCGGGCCAATCCCAACAGCATGCAAGGCACTCAACCCAGTGCCCCGGTAATACGCGGGCCGAATACCGTGCCGGTGACGCACCCGCCAACGCTGGACAACGGTGGCATCGGTAATCGCTATCCCGCGCGGACTGCTCCCGCCAGCCAACCGAAATTCATTCCCAATCCTCCCCTTCGAGACGCCGATACCAGCAACCGTTGAGGGCCGGCATGACGTATTGCCCGGCATTTTCAACAGACCCATGCTCACCGGAAAAGGGATCCTGCATGTTGCGAAAAACCTTACTGGCCACCTTCTGTGCCAGTGCATTGATCGCCGCTACGGCCCCCGTGCTTGCGGCGCCGGATCAGGCAATGAAAAGCGAGGAGGGCACCCTGGAGGTCACCCCCGTCGTGACGGGACTGGAGCACCCTTGGGCCCTGGCATTCTTGCCGGATCGTAAAGGCATGCTGCTGACCGAACGGCCCGGCAACCTGCGGCTGGTGACCGCCGACGGCAAGCTGTCGGCACCGCTCGGTGGCGTGCCCAAGGTCTGGGCCAAGGGGCAGGGCGGTTTGCTGGATGTGGCGCTGTCGCCCGATTTCAAGCAGGACCACATGGTCTATCTGTCCTATGCCGAGGGTGACGCTCAGGGCGACAGGGCCGGTACAGCGGTGGGACGCGGCCGGCTCTCCGAAGAGATGACGGCGATCAAGGATTTCCAGGTGATCCTGCGCCAGGAGCCAAAACTCTCGGTCGGCAACCATTTTGGTTCGCGGCTGGTGTTCGATCGCGACGGCTATCTGTTCGTGACCCTGGGGGAAAACAACGACCGCCCGACCGCCCAGGACCTCGACAAACTGCAAGGCAAAGTGGTGCGAATCTACCCGGACGGGACGGTGCCCAAGGACAACCCCTTTGTCGGCCAAGCCAACGTACGCCCGGAGATCTGGTCCTACGGGCACCGCAACCCGCAAGGTGCGGCGCTCAACCCGTGGAACGGCACGCTTTGGGAAAACGAACACGGCCCTCGGGGCGGCGATGAAATCAACATCATCGAGCGTGGCAAGAATTACGGCTGGCCGCTGGCAACCCATGGCATCAACTACTCCGGTCTGCCGATTCCCGAAGCCAGGGGCGATACCGTTGAAGGCGCCGTTGCCCCGAACCATGTCTGGGAAAAGTCCCCGGGCCTGAGCGGCATGGCGTTTTACGATGGCGACCGTTTCAAGGCCTGGCAGCACAATGTGTTTATCGGCGCGCTGGTCAGCCAGGAGCTGATCCGCCTGGAGTTCGACGGCGACAAGGTGGTGCACGAGGAGCGCTTGCTCGGGGAGTTGAACAAGCGCATTCGCGATGTGCGACAGGGGCCGGATGGCTACTTGTATGTATTGACCGATGAGGAAGACGGCGGGTTGTACAAGGTGGGATTGAAGTAGCTAACCGTTGGTATGTACTGCGGCCGCCGTAGCGAGCGGCTGCAGGGCGGGTATTCAATGTTGGGCAATCTGTTTTTCCAGGCGCAGCGCATCAGTGTGGTCCTGGTAATAGCCGTGACTCAGCGCGAAGCGGCGGTAACCGCTGCGTTCATACAGGGCGATCGCTGCCGGGTTATCGATGCGCACCTCCAGTCGAAGCCAGTCGCAGCCGTGTTCGAAAGCGCATGCCTCCATGCGCTCGAGCAGTTGCTTGCCCAACCCGTTGCCACGGCTGTGGGGCGCGATTGCGATCGAGTAAAGACGTGCCCGCGAAGTGCCGTGACGAAACAGCACCAAGGCATAGCCAGCGAGTTTTCCGTCTCGTTCGGTCACCCACAGCTGTCCGTGAGCGCGAGTGATCATCCATCGGAAACTGCGACCATTGAGTCGATCCGTGTTGAAACACTGCTGTTCAAGTTCGAGGAGCGCCGGCAAGTCTTCGATCAGCGCCAAGCGAAAAATCCAACTCATATGACCACCGTAAAAGTTGCGTAACGAAACGAGACTTTCGAAAAAGTTCGTGCTTAATAGGAAAGGTCTTGTTCTCCAACGGATCAATCACTATGTCAGCGGTACAGGGTCATTGGCGTGAAGTGTCTGAGCAAACTTTGCCGGCAGCAATCAATTTTTCAACTTATTTGAATGAACCAAATAGAACTTCCAGCCAGTTGATTATCATCGTCGAACGCAAGGAAGACTGGGCGTCCTATTTCCCCAGCGAAGACATTGTCACCGCCCAGCAGTACCTTGAGCAGACCCGCGATGGCGAGCCGGGCAAACGTGTTCAGGTGATCAACCTGTGCCGCAGCTACAAATACCTGGGGCATGGCTATTACTGTTCGCTTCTGGCCGAAGCACGGGGGCACAAGGTGATTCCGTCGGTACGGACCATCAGTGAACTGACCCGCAAATCCCTGTACGGCCTGGCCCTGGATGATCTGGATAAAGCCCTGGATAAAGCCCTCAGTCATCATGTTTACAGCGATACCGAAGGTTTTACCCTGACGTTGTATTTCGGAAAAACCAATATTGAGCCGTTGCAGGATCTGGCACGACAATTATTCGAAGTGTTTGCCTGTCCAATTCTGTTAGTTGAGTTTCGTCGAACAAATGGCTGGCACATAGAAGGTATCAAGTCCGGTGCTCTGCATAAGTTGCGAGAGGATCAGGAAGACCAGTTCGCCCACTCGCTCGACAGTTTCAGCCGCAAGATCTGGCGCATGCCACGTTCGAGGCGTGTGGCCCGTTACGACCTGGCGATCTTGCACGATCCCGAAGAAGCACTGCCGCCGTCGAATGCCGGGGCGCTCCTTAACTTCGTCCGTGTCGGCAAGACCCTGGGCATCGATGTCGAATTGATCGAACGCAAAGACTACGCGCGGATCGCCGAATACGACGGCCTGCTGATCCGCGAGACCACCAGCGTCGACAACCACACCTATCGTTTCGCCAAAAAGGCCGAGAGCGAAGGGCTGGTGGTGATGGACGATCCGACATCGATCTTGCGCTGTACCAACAAGGTTTACCTGACCGACCTGCTCAGGAGTCATCAACTGGGCATGCCCGCTACCGAAATTCTGTACAAGGAGCGACCGGAAGACTTCGAGCGGGTCGGTGAGCGCCTGGGCTTTCCCTTGGTGTTGAAGATCCCGGATGGTTGTTTCTCCCGGGGCGTGATCAAGGTCGAGAGCCAGCAAGCGCTGCTCGAAGCCACTGCCGAACTCTTCGAGCATTCCGTGCTGTTGCTGGCCCAGGAGTTTTTCTACACCGAGTACGACTGGCGCATCGGCGTACTCAATCGTAAACCGATCTTTGCCTGCCAATACTTCATGTCCAAGGGACACTGGCAGATCTACAACCACAAGGCCAAGGGCCAGGACATCAACGGTGAATGCCGTACGCTGGCGGTTCACGAAGCGCCGCGAGCGGTAGTGGAGCTGGCGGTGAAAACGGCCAACCTGATCGGCGACGGCCTCTATGGCGTCGACCTCAAGCAGTCCGGCGACAAAGTGGTGGTGATTGAGGTCAACGACAACCCGAACCTGGACGCCGGTATCGAAGACGCCTACTTGCAGGACGATTTGTACACGCTGGTGCTGGAAGAGTTCGTCCGGCGCCTGGAGCTCAAACGTCGCGGTCAGGCCTGGTGACGCGTCGATGATCAAGAGTTTTCAATTGACCGGTGGAACGCTGCACGCCGTCGAACGACTGGACGCCGAGGTGATGCTGTTCAGTAACCCCGATGCGGCCGAGCGTGACCTGTTGCACAGTCATTTCAAACTCGATGAACACGCGCTGGCTTCGGCGCTGGACCCCGATGAGGTGTCGCGCATCGAATTCCATCCCGACAACCTGTTCCTGATCTGGAAGCGTCCGGACAGTTACTCCGGCGCCGACAGCCTGGGGTTCCAGGTGTCGTCCTGTGGCCTGCTGTTTTCTCCGGGGCGTTTGCTGGTGATCGCCACTGACGATGCGCCACTCAGCGGGCTCGGCAAGCGCCAGGCGCTCAACACGCCACTGGATGTCTTGCTCGATCTGCTGTTCAACAATATTCATCACTATCTGGGGCACTTGAAGGTCATCAAGCTGATTGCCCGTGAATTGCAGCAGAAATTCAACGCTTCGATGCAGAACCAGCATCTGATCCAGATGTTCAACCTCAGCGAAAGCCTGATCTATTACATCAACGCAATTCACAGTAATGGTGCCGTCCTGACCCGACTGCGCAACCACGCGCAAAAGCAGGGCTTCAGCGCCGAGGCCATTGGTCTGATTGATGACCTGATCATCGAAAACAACCAGTGCTACAAACAGGCGGAAATCTATTCAACGGTGTTCTCGGGCCTTATCGACGCCCGGGGCAATCTGATGAACAACAGCATGAACAACTTGCTGCGCAAGCTGACATTGATCAACGTGGTGTTTCTGCCGTTGAATCTGATTGCAAGCATCGGTGGCATGTCCGAGTTCAGCATGATGACGGCGGGGACGTCGTGGTGGGTTTCGTATCCGTTGCTGCTGTCGGCGATGATGATCGGGGCCGGGGCGATGGTGGTGGGACTCAAGCGGTTGGCCAAGTGACGGCGGTGAGTCAGGCAATGAAGATGTCGAATCTGATGATCCCTTCGCGAGCAAGCCCGCTCCCACAGGGATTTTCGGTGGGCCAAAGATCCGTGAACGACACAAAGTCAATGTGGGAGATTCTATGGTTGAGCGGAAGCCCTCAACCTGCTTTCGGTTGGTATTCACTTTGACCTTTCAGTAGTGCAAATACGACCCGTGAAAGCTTACGGGCCAAGATCAGCAGTGCCTGCGTTGTACTGAAACCTCGAGCTCTTTGCTCCTCGTAAAACCCTTTCCAGGCGCGGTGCTTCAGGCACACCTGTTTTTGTGGCGAGGGAGCTTGCTCCCGCTTGAGTGCGTAGCACTCACAAAAAACGGCATTTTTTGGGGCCGCTACGCAGCTCAGCGGGAGCAAGCTCCCTCGCCACGGGTTTCTCTCTGACTGAAGACAAGCATTACGCTGGATGGCCGGGTTATTCCTGAATGGCTTTCTCGACCTTGTTCGATGCCGACCAGATCCGATAGCGCACTTCGATGTCCTTGGGCACGTACAGCACGAGCGGCAGTTTGCTGTTGTAACGCAGCAGGAAGCCATCGCCGACCACCGGTACGAAATCCTGTTTGCTCGTGCCGTCCGGGCAGGCCATCAAGGTGCTCATCGGGCCAATGACTTTTTCCAGTCGATAGAAGGGGTAGCCCCAACCCTCGAGGTTCTTCTCCTCGAGAATGCCGCCCAGACGAGGGTGATTGCAGTCGACAGTCATCGTCTTGCCGGCCAGGATCTCGACCTGGAAGTCGCCTTCCCGGGTCTGTGGTGCGAGGTGAATCACTTGGCGGGTAAACCCGCTTTCGGCCTTAGGATAGGGTGCGGTTGCTTCGAGTTTGGCGGCGTGCGCCACGCCGGCAAGCCCCAGTGCGAACAGCGCTGCGCTCGCGTTAACGGTCAAAGAACTCATGATGCCTCCTTGCTTGAAGTGAAGGGCGGCATTTTCACTGTCGTGTGCAGCGAATGCAAACCTGCGGCGCCCAGTGTGCAAACTGCATGGCAGGTTTTACAGGCGACTTGCCGAAACCCTTAAATTGCCGATGAGCTGCACAGCGAAATCCGGGACATGCTTTATGCTGTAGGTGCCCTAGAAGCTTGCCGGGATTTCATATGAGTGAGCGTTGATAGTTGATTGGCAGTCTCACAAAGGAGAAGGTCGTCATGTTTCTTTCTGCCTTGGAACTTCGCAATATCATCGAAAGCAGCTTTTTACCCAAACGTTGCGAGTGCAGTTTGTCACCGGATCTGTCGATGACCGTGAAGGTCTATGCCGACGGGCAAACCGATCATCTCGATCTATTGGTCACCGGCATCGATGCCTCCGGGCTCAATGGTTGTCGGGAAATAAACGAGTTGATTGCCCAACTGCGTTCCAGACAGCATCACGTAGAAGTCGAGCCACACTCGATGCTGGGCAAAGCGCTTTAGCCTGCGGTTTCGAGTTCCACCGACACGCGCCGGGACTGGAAGAACGCCAGGCCCAGCGCCAGTTCAACCCCCACAGCCAGCAACATGCCCGGCCCGACATGGCCGGCGAGCCATTCGGCAAAACCCAGCACGGCCAATCCCCAACAGCCGACGACGAAGCCGAGGCTCAGTGCATTGCGGGTTGCGCAAGGGGGGGCGTTGCGAACCAGACAAGAGATCACGCTGAACGCCGCAAACAGCACGGCGGTGCGGCGCGCGACCAATTCTGCCGCGAATGAAAATTCGATTCCCCAGAACGATAGTAGCCATTGCGGTGCCAGGCCCCAGAGCAGGCTCAGCAAAAGACATAAGGCGGCGGTAAACATCGACAGCGTGCGAAACGAAAACTGCATGGCCAATCCTTGCGGGCAGTGAGGGAGGCGCTAGAGCATAGCGCCGCAGCCCTCAAAGGAATACCGCCAGGTGTCAAATCAGACGTTTCAGTCAGCCTTGGTTCTCGCAGGCGTCGGAAAGTTTACGGTAGGTGATTTCTGCGGGTTTCCCCGTGTCATCGATGTACTTCATGTCGGCGCTCACCACTTTGCACTCCAGGGTGGTCGGCTCGGTCAGTGAAATCACTTTGCTGACATGCAACGGCATGCCGTAGTGATAGGGCACGGCTTGAGAGGTTGTGGTGTCACTGGCCTGTGCCAGACCGGCAAACGCGGTGCAGGCGAGGGTGGCGGTAACCAGCAGGGTGCGAGTGTTCATCAGCGATCTCCGGTGCGGGCGGAAAGTCAGTTCGATGTGTTGCCTGTCGAACTTGCCGCACTGGGCGTCAGAACAGTCTGAGGGCGTGCGGTCCAGTGAAGTGTCGGACCGCACGGTTAAACGAGGGTTAACCCGGCTGAACGCCGCCTGTCGCAAATGCGCGGTCCTGTAGGAGCGAGCTTGCTCGCGATGAGGGCATCAGATTCAGTACAACTCCAATTGTTGGCGATAAGGCAAGTCCGGCCCGGTCTTGCTGCACGTCAGCGCCGCCGCCTGCACCGCGAACTTCAACATGCTGTCGATCTGGTCGCGGCCAAGCTGCTTCACGCCCTCGACCGAATCCAGTTGCTGCTCGGTCAGCCAGGTAATCAGCGCCGCCTGAAAGGTATCGCCCGCGCCCACGGTGTCGGCGATTTTCACCGGACGGGCGGGAGCCGACCATGAACCGTGAGCCCGGCTGAACACACTCGCGCCTTCGCCACCCCGGGTCAGGAACACCAGCTGACAACGGTGCTGCAACCAGCCTTCGATCACCCGCGCCGGGTCCTGGCCGGGATACAACAGATGCAGATCCTCGTCGCTGACCTTGATCAGATCGGCCAACTCCACCAGCGTCGCGATCCGCGCGCGCCACAGGTCGATGTCCGGCTGCGGGTTCAGTCGCACGTTCGGGTCGAGGCTGATCAGGCGTTTGCCGCTTTCCCGGCGCACCAGTGCCAATAGCGTGTCGGCAATCGGTTGTACCACCAGGGAAAACGAGCCGATGTGCAGGCCGCGTATCTCGGGCCCGAGTGCCGGCAGGTGTTCCGGTTGCAATTGTCGATCCGCACAGCCTTCGCCACGGAAGCTGTACTGCGGCGAGCCATTGGCCCCCACGGCGACCATCGCCAGGGTGGTCGGTGCGGCAAAATCCAGCAGGTAGTCCTGGCACACGCCTTCATCTTGCAACACTTGCAGTAGACGCCGGCCCAGGTAGTCGGTGGACAACCCGGCCAACAGGGCCGCGTCCACGCCTAATCGACGCAATCCCACGGCCACATTGAACGGCGAGCCACCGGCAATGGCTTTGAAATTCACTTTGGAAGCCAGACCGCCGGCATCGTTTTCACTGAAAAAATCGAACAGTGCTTCGCCACACACCAGGTACATAGTTGTTCACTCTTTAAAGGGTTGCGACATGCCGTTGATAGCGTTCATAAGTCTGCTGGCAGGCTTGTACATTGTCGGCCTGCGGCAGGGTTTCACTGGCCGGGTCGAGTTTCACGCAGCGCTCGCACAAGTCCGCCAGGCTGTGTTCGTGCCCGTTTTCCCAGGATACGCACCAGGCCGCCTGAATCGCTGCACCCAGGGCCGCCGCTTCACTTTGTTCGGTGCAGATCACGGGCGTGTTCATGGTGTCGGCGACAATCTGCCGCCAGACCGTGCTTTTCGATCCACCACCGATCAGGCAAATGCTGCGGCTTTGTAAGCCATTGTGGCGTAGCAGGTCCAGTCCGTAACGCAAACCGAACGTCGTGCCTTCGACCACCGCGCGGCACAGGTTGGCCCGGGTCAGGTTGGTCATGGTCAGACCCGACAGACTGGCGCTGGCATGGGGCAGGGCGGGTACCCGCTCGCCGTTGAAGAACGGCAGCATGCTCACACCTTCGGCGCCGATGGGCGCTTTGGCAACGAGCTCGTTGAACTGATCGATGTCGAGGTCCAGCAGGTCGCGAATCAGGCCGGTGGCATTGGTCAGGTTCATGGTGCAGATCAATGGCAGCCAGCCGCCACTGGAAGAACAGAAGGTGGCAACCGCAGCATCCGGGGCGACGTTCGGCCGATCTGAATAGGCGTACACGGTGCCCGAGGAACCGAGGCTCATGGTGATCGCACCGGGCTGGATGTTGCCGGTGCCGATGGCCCCCATCATGTTGTCGCCGCCGCCACTGGACACCAGTGCCCGCGGGTTGATGCCCAGGTGTCCGGCAATACCCGGCAGAATCGTGCCGACCGCCTGGTGGGCATCGATCAGCTCCGGTAGCGCGGCTTGCAGGCGTCCGCTCGGGTCGATGTCGCGCAACAATTGCAGATCCCACTGGCGAGTACGCACATTGAAATACCCGGTACCCGAGGCATCACCGTATTCGCTGCAACTGCGGCCGGTGAGCCAATGGTTGAGGTAGTCGTGGGGCAGCAGAATGCGGGCGATCCGGGAAAACACCTCGGGGTGCTGCTCTTTGGTCCATAACAATTTGGACACCGTGTAGCCCGGCGCGATGACCACGCCGAGGCGCTCCAGCGAAGCCTTTTCGCCACCCAGGTGGGCCAGCAGTCGGTCATTCTCCGGGGTGGTTTCGGTGTCGCACCAGAGTTTGGCCGGACGCAGCACCTTGCCCTGATCGTCGAGCAGCACCAGGCCGTGTTGCTGGCCGGACACGCCGATGCCGAGGATCGACTGGCCATCGACTTTGGCCGCGAGCAATGCGCGGCGGGTGGCGGTGGCGAAGGCTTCCAGCCACTGATGGGTGTCCTGTTCGCGGCGGCCATTGGCAGCACTGATCAAGCTGTGACTGGCCGCTCCCTGGCCGAGTACCACGCCACTGGTCGCATCGAGGATGATGGCTTTGGTGCCTTGGGTGCCGCAGTCGATGCCGAGGAAGAGTTGTTGGTTTGGCATAGTGGATCCTTGGATCATTCAACATAAATGTCGCCTGTCAGGCCGCTTTCGCGAGCAAGCCCGCTCCCACAGCAATTGTGTTCAACAGCGCTTCAGTGTGGGAGCGGGCTTGCTCGCGAAGACGGCAGCAGCTCCACCGCAGGACTTACGCCAGCACCCGCTCCAGCGTCCGCGACACACCCACCTCGCGCAAACTGTTGCAGCACCACTCGAACGCCGCGACAAACTCCGCCGAGCGAGCAATCGCCGTACCAAAAATCTCCTCGACCGCCAGCAACCGCTGGGTAATCAGCACATCATCGGCCACCAACGCCTGGCAGAATGCTGCACGCGGGTCCGCAACCGTGTAGGTCTCGCCATGCTCATCCACGCCTTTGAGGTACAACGCCCACGCCGCCACCACCAGTGCCGCACGCTTGGTCTCGCGGCCATCGGCGATCAGGCGGTTGATGGTCGGCACGGTGAATTTCGGAAACTTCGAAGAGCCGTCCGAACACACCCGTTCAAGCTGGTCGGCAATTGCCTGGTTGGAGAAACGCGCCACCAGGGTGTTCTTGTACTCGCTCAGGTCGATTCCCGGCACTGGGGCCAGTTGCGGCGTCACGTCCAGGTCCATGTAGGCGCGCATGTAGCGTACGAACAGCGGATCGTTCATGGTTTCGTGGACGAAACGGTAACCCTTGAGGAATCCCAGATAGGTCAGCGCCAGATGACTGCCGTTGAGCAGCTTGATCTTCATTTCCTCATAGGGTGTGACGTCGTCGGTGAATTGCACGCCGACCTTTTCCCAGGCCGGGCGTCCGTTGACGAATTTGTCTTCCAGCACCCATTGCACATAGGGCTCGCAGACCACCGGCCAGGCATCGTCCAGCCCATGCTGGTCCGCCAGTTGCAGGCGGTGTCGGGTGCTGGTCATCGGCGTGATGCGGTCGACCATGGCGTTGGGGAAGCTGACGTTGGCGTCGATCCAGTCGCGCAGTTGGCTGTCGTGCAAGGCGGCAAAGGCCAGCAGGGCCTTGCGGGTGACAGCGCCATTGTGCGGCAGGTTATCGCAGGACATCAGGGTGAAGGCCGCTGTGCCGGCCGCGCGGCGCCTGGCCAATGCGGCACAGAGGAAGCCGAACACGGTTTTCGGAGTGCCGGGGTGCGCCAGGTCATGCTGGATCTGCGGCAAGTGCGCCATGAACTCGCCATTGCTGTCGTCGATGCAGTAACCGCCTTCGGTGATGGTCAGCGAGACGATACGGATCTCGGGACTGGCCAGTTTGTCGATCAATGCCTGGGCATCGTCCTCGGCCAGCAGCATGTCGCGAAGGGCGCCGATCACCCGCACTTCGGTGTCGTCGCCATCGCCGAGTTCGAACAGGGTGAACAGGTAGTCCTGATCCTTGAGATCGTCACGGGCGCGGCGGTCCTCGGCACGCAAACCGACACCACAAATCGCCCAGTCCAGGCCTTCTCCAGTGTTCATCAGTGCATCGGTGTAAAACGCCTGATGGGCGCGATGGAAACCGCCGACGCCGATGTGCGCGATGCCTTGGCGGGTATCGCCCAGCGCGTAGGCGGGCAGGACCACTTCGGGAGCGAGGCGGTTGAGGTTCTGTTTGTTCAGTTTCATCGCAGGCTCTCTGAAATCAGGCAGCAACGCGCAACGGGCGGGTCAACGCTACGCCGTTGGCATCGAACAAATGGCAGTGTTGCGCGTCCAGGTGCAGGCTCAGGGTTTCGCCATAGCGGCTGGCCAGATCGCCGCGAACGCGCATAGTCAGGGCTTCGCCGGACGACGTCAGGACGTGGCAGAACGTGTCGCTGCCCAGGCGCTCGCTGACATCGGCGGTGACTTGCAAGGTGCAATCGCCCGGTTTGGCCAGTTCCAGATGCTCCGGGCGAATGCCCAGGGTCACCGCCCCCCCGATGCTCAGGTGACCGCCGCTCAAGGGCAGGTTGATGCGGGTTCCGGCGTCCAGTTGCACTTCGCAGCCCTGGCTGTTGACGCGGGTGACCTTGCCCTTGAGGAAGCCCATTTTCGGCGTGCCCAGGAAACCGGCGACGAACAGGTTGGCAGGCTGGTGATAGAGATCCAGCGGCGAGCCGACTTGCTCGATCTTGCCGCCATTGAGTACGACGACTTTGTCGGCCATGGTCATCGCTTCGACCTGATCGTGTGTGACGTAGATCATCGTGGCTTGCAGGTCTTTGTGCAGGCGTAATAGTTCCAGACGCATCTGCACGCGCAGGGCGGCATCGAGGTTGGACAACGGTTCGTCGAACAGGAAGATTTTCGGGTTGCGCACGATGGCCCGGCCAATCGCCACGCGCTGGCGCTGGCCGCCGGACAGTTGCTTGGGTTTGCGCTCCAGCATTGGCCCCAGCTCGAGGATCCGCGCCGCTTCGCTGACCTTTTTCTCCACTTCGGCTTTCGCAACGCCAGCCAGGTCCAGGGCGAACGACATGTTCTTGCGCACGCTCATGTGCGGGTACAGGGCGTAGGTCTGGAACACCATCGCCAGGTCGCGCTTGGCCGGGCTCACTTCGGTGATGTCGCGGCCGTCGAGCTCGATGGTACCGCCGCTGACTTCTTCGAGCCCCGCGATCAGCCGCAGCAGCGTGGATTTACCGCAGCCCGACGGGCCGACGAAGACCACGAATTCCTTGTCGTTAACTTCAAGGTCAATGCCTTTGATAATGGAAAAGCCTTCGAAGCCTTTGTGCAGATTCTTGATTTTCAGGTTGGCCATGGTGATGGGCCTCCGTTCGTTTTTATTCAGATTGAGCCGGGCAGGCTTTTCGTAGGAGCCGGCTTGCCGGCGAAGGGGGCCTGGAACCTTGCATCGATCTTTCGGCCGTCTTCGCTGGCAAGCCAGCTCCTACAAAGGATCGCGTTGGGTCAGGAATCCGGGGAGGTTCATTTCACGGCGCCAAACGACAGGCCGCGCACCAGTTGTTTCTGGCTGATCCAGCCGAAGATCAGGATCGGCGCGCAGGCCAGGGTCGAGACCGCCGACAACTTGGCCCAGAACAGCCCTTCGGGGCTCGAATACGAGGCGATCAACGCGGTCAGTGGTGCGGCTTTCGACGAGGTCAGGTTCAGCGACCAGAACGCCTCGTTCCAGCACAGGATCAGCGACAGCAGCACCGTGGACGCCAGGCCGCCCTTGGCGATGGGCAGCAACACCCGGAGCATCTCCTGCGCCAGCGTTGCGCCGTCCAGGCGTGCGGCTTCGAGGATGTCCCTGGGGATGTCCTTGAAGTAGGTGTAAATCATCCAGACCACGATCGGCAGGTTGATCAGCGTGTAGATGACGATCAGCGCGATCCGCGTGTCGAGCAGGCCGAAACTCTTGGCCAGCAGATAGATCGGCATCAGCACGCCCACCGGCGGCAGCATCTTGGTCGAGAGCATCCACAGCAGCGTGCGTTTGGTGCGCTGGGTTTCGTAGAACGCCATGGAGTAGGCGGCCGGCACCGCGATCAGCAGGCACAGGGCCGTGGTACTGAAGGAAATCACCACCGAGTTCCAGGCGAAACTGAAATAGTCGCTGCGTTCGTTGATGTGCAGATAGTTCTCCAGCGTCGGCGTAAAGATGAACTGCGGCGGCGTGGCGAAGGCATCGATTTCGGTTTTGAAACTGGTCATTACCATCCAGAAGATCGGGAAGAAAATCAGGATCGCGATGGCCCAGGCCAACGTACCGAGCAGCAGGCTTTGCAGGCGACGGGATTGTTGAAGAGTCATGGCAGGCCTCAGGCTTTGTCGGTCAGGTTTTTGCCGATCATCCGCACCAGGATGATCGCGGCGATGTTGGCGATGACCACGGCGATCAAACCGCCCGCCGAGGCCATGCCGACGTCGAACTGCACCAGCGCCTGGTTGTAGATCAGGTAGGCGAGGTTGGTCGAGGCGTAGCCGGGGCCGCCATTGGTGGTGGTGAAGATTTCGGCGAACACCGAGAGCAGGAAGATGGTTTCGATCATCACCACCACCGCAATCGGCCGCGCCAGGTGCGGCAGGGTCAGGTGCCAGAAGATGGCGACAGGCCCGGCCCCGTCCAGGCGTGCGGCTTCTTTCTGTTCCTGGTCGAGGGACTGCATGGCAGTCATCAGGATCAGGATCGCGAACGGCAGCCATTGCCACGAGACAATGATGATGATCGACAGCAGCGGATAGTGCGCCAGCCAGTCCACCGGTTGCGCGCCGAACAGCTTCCAGACGTAGGCGAGAATCCCCGACACCGGATGGAAAATCAGGTTTTTCCAGATCAGCGCACCGACGGTGGGCATGATGAAGAACGGCGAGATCAGCATCACCCGCACGATGCCGCGACCGAAAAACTCACTGGCCTCCAGTAGTGCACTGATCAGCACACCGAATACCACGCTGATCAGCAGCACGCTGCCCACCAGCAACAGGGTGTTGCTGGCGCCGGGCAGGAAGCCCGAATCCGTCAGGAAGTAGGTGAAGTTCTCGATGCCGACAAATTCGTTTTCGCCGGGGTTGAGCAAGTTGTAGCGGATCATCGAAAAGTAGACGGTCATGCCCAGCGGCACGATCATCCACAACAGCAGCAGTGCCACCGAAGGGCTGACCAGAAACCAGCCGGGATTGGCCACACGGTTTTTGTGCTGCGGTTGGGCAATGTCCATGTGAGCTTTTGCAGTTGATGTATTCATGGCATTAAACCTATTCATTCAGACCTATGAAGATCCAATGTGGGAGCGGGCTTGCTCGCGAAGGCGATGGTTCAGTCACGAATATCCGGCGGATGCACCGGCCTCTTCGCGAGCAAGCCCGCTCCCACACAAGGCAAGAGCAGGGAAGTGCGAGGGTTACTTGGGATAACCCGCGCGCTTCATCTCGCGTTCAGTGGTTTGCTGGGCCGCCGCCAATGCCTGGTCGACCGTGGTCTGGCCGATCAGCGCCGCGGAGAAGGATTTGCCGACCTGGGTACCAATGCCCTGGAACTCGGGAATGGTCACCAGCTGGATGCCGATGTACGGCACTGGCTTGAGCGTCGGTTTGCCAGGGTCGGCAGCCTTGAGTGATTCCAGCGTGACTTTGGCGAATGGCGCGGCGTTCATGTACGCCTCGCTGTAGGTCGAGGCCCGGGTTCCCGGTGGCACGTTGGCGATGCCGTCCTTTTCCGCAACCAGTGCGCTGTATTCCCTGGAGGTGGCCCAGGCGCTGAAGGTTTTCGCGGCATCCTTGGCTTTGGAACTGGCCGGAATGGCCAAAGCCCAGGAGTACAACCAGGCCGAGCCCTTGTCGGTGACCTGGTGCGGCGCATAGGTGAAACCGACGTGATCGGTGACCTTGCTCTGGGCCTTGTCGGTAACGAACGAGCCGGCGACGCTGGCGTCGACCCAGATCGCGCATTTGCCGCTGTTGAACAACGCCAGGTTTTCATTGAAACCGTTGCTCGACGCACCCGGCGGGCCGGCTTTCTTCATGGTGTCGACGTAGAAGTTCAGCGCGTTTTTCCACTCGGGACCGTTGAATTCCGCTTGCCACTTTTCATCGAACCAGCGCGCGCCATAGGCGTTGGCGACGGTGGTGATCAGCGCCATGTTCTCACCCCAGCCGGCCTTGCCGCGCAGGCAGATGCCGTACTGTTCCTGCTCGGGTTTGTTCAGTTTGGCGGCGAACTCACCGATCTGCTCCCAGGTCGGGCGCTCGGGCATGCTCAGGCCGGCGTCCTTGAACAGATCGATACGGTAATAGGTAATCGAGCTTTCGGCGTAGAACGGCAGGGCATACAGCGCCCCCTTCACCGACAGGCCTTCACGCACCGATGGAAACACGTCGTCGAGGGCATAACCGGCCGGCAAATCCTTCATCGGCTCCAGCCAGCCCTTGGCACCCCAGAGTGCGGCTTCGTACATGCCGATGGTCAGCACATCGAACTGCCCGCCCTGGGTGGCGATGTCGGTGGTCAGGCGCTGGCGCAGGACGTTTTCTTCGAGGACCACCCAATTGAGCTTGATATCCGGGTGCTCGGCCTCGAAGGTTTTCGAGAGCTTCTGCATGCGGATCATGTCGCTGTTGTTGACGGTGGCGATGGTCAGGGTCTGGGCGCCAAGGCTGACGCTGCTGAGGGTCATGCAGGTGAGAGCAAGCAGAGCTTTTACCGAAGGTTGCATCGTGCACTCCTTTTCTGCACCCGGTGGGATACAGAAGGACAGTTATTGTTTTTGTGTCTTCCGACGGCAGGAAGAATGTGCACTGATTACATCCTTCAATGGAGAGCGAAACAAATCATCCATCGCACTTTAATCGATACTTTTTTGCACTGGGGTTTGGCGCTGTAAACGTAGGGAAGGGCTTTTCAGCGAAAGGGAGACATCGAATCCGTACAGGTTTCAAGGCTTGGCACTGTACCTGTGGGAGCGAGCAAGCCCGCTCCCACATTTGATCGCATCTAGCCGAGGTTTTGCTCGGTGAGCCGCTGCACCACCAAACGCCGGTAATGCGAAGGCGTCATGCCCT
This sequence comes from Pseudomonas sp. GW821-FHT01C01, assembly GCF_059422645.1. NCBI lineage: Bacteria > Pseudomonadati > Pseudomonadota > Gammaproteobacteria > Pseudomonadales > Pseudomonadaceae > Pseudomonas > Pseudomonas sp. GW821-FHT01C01. The sequence goes on from NZ_JBWKXF010000011.1 coordinate 74,096, forward strand.
TGAGTTGCTGGAAGCGCCGGTTGAAGTTGGAAATATTGTTGAAGCCCGATTCGAAGCACACGTCCGTGACCGGTTTGTCGCCATCGGCGAGCAACTCGCAGGACTTGCTGATGCGCAAGCGATTGACGAATTCGATGAAATTGCGCCCGGTAGCCTGCTTGAACACCCGGCTGAAATACGTGGGCTTCATGCCCAGGTGCCCGGCGACTTCTTCCAGCGGCAATTCCCGGGCGTAATGGGCGAAGATGTAATCCACCGCGCGGTTGGTGCGATCGATATTGTGTTCGTCGGCCAGTTGCGGGGTCGTGGCGCCGGAGAGCAATTGGTAATCGTCGGTGGCCGCGAGCAATTCCAGCAGAATGAAAAAGTGCCCGAGCCGGGTGGCGCCGCTGGTATCGGCAATGCGCTGCATCAAGTCCATGGCCTGGGCGATGGTGTGCTTGCAGCGAAACTCAATGCCGTACTGCGCGCGTTCGAGCAACGGCGCCAGGGTCTTGAGCTCGGCGAATACCTGATAGCCGCTGTCGAACAACTCGTCGGTGAAATTGACCAGCATGTCGCGCTTGGGCACCACTTCGTCCTCGGCCACCTGGCTGATCCAGTTGTGGGGCAGGTTGGGGCCGGTCAGGAACAGGGTTTGCGGGTAGAAGTTGCCGATGTAATCGCCAATGAACACCTTGCCGGAGCTGGCGACAATCAGGTGCAGCTCGTATTCCTTGTGGAAATGCCAGCGCACCAGCGGGCAGGGAAACCCGTGCTGGCGGTAGATAATGGACAAGCCATTGTGGTCGTCCATCAATTCATAGGAAGGATCGGTAACTCTGGCGGTGCGGGTCATGTCCAGTGTGGTCTTTTTGTTTTTCAGACGCCAATCATGCACCCCCGCCCAAGACAGTTCCAGTTCGCCGGCCTTACGTCTTGCGCAGTCCCCTGGAAAAGTTGATTTCCCTGCAATAGCTGACCAGTTGTGTCGCTCCAATAAAGTCGGCACTGATGATGCTGCACTTCGGCGCCCATCCAGAGTCCGGACCAAACCACTCGTTCAATTCCCGGGTGATTCGTTTTACACCGGCCAGTTCTCCATAACTGGTGGCGGATAATGACCAGAGCGTATTTTTGTCGGGTGGGTTATTCAGTGTTTTTTCAATATGCTGTCTTAGCTCTTCGGGGGAAGTAATGTCGTTGCCACTCCATCTAACTGTGATTTTCGGCCAATACAGGGAAGCGTTGAAGTCCGGATGCCAATCGGCGGCAAGTACGATTCTTTGCAAGGGATTTATTTTCTTTAGTGCGCTCAGTGTCAAATAACGGTTTTCTCGCGGAATCAGTCGTGTACCCAGTTCACTCATGATGGCCTTATGAAAGCCTGTGTAGTCGAAACGTTTTTCATCAAGGCCCTTGAGTTCGTGAATATCCAGCACGATGAATTCATCCGGGTTTTCATTGAGGAAAAAGTCCAGGCTCTTGAACAGTTCGCTCAACGATCGACCTCTGAGCAGCTTGAAGCCGTGAAACGTATGGAACTTCTTGACTCCCAGCCAGTGCTCGTCTGAATGGAATCGCAGGTCGAGTACCCGGACGCCCTCGTTGAGCTGCTGGATAAATGGCCCATCCTGGCAGACGAACCAGTGACTGGCCGGTTGAACGTGGATTGGGTACGAGAAGTCATAATCCACTCCCGCGTTATGGGCGCCGGGCCAGACCAGTTCCAAGAGGGTTAACTTGTCAATGGAAGGTGTCGCCGACATCCAGTTTTTATGGGGGTAAGTATTTGTCATTGTGCAGTCCGTTGCTATTTAAGAATAAAGAAACGCCCAAATATCAGAGTTGATGTCGGGCGATTTATTCTTGGTTGCAAGTCAGGGGCTGTACAAGTAATTAGTGTTTTCAGGATATTGTTTTTGCTGGCTGTTTTTCGCCTCTAGATGATGGACAAGCCATTGTGGTCGTCCATCGATTCATAGGAAGGATCGGTAACTTTGGCGGTGCGGGTCATGTCAGGGTGCTTTTGTAGTTATCTCGCCCTGTTCATGCCTCTTGCCGGATGGATAACGCTACTACCGGACGCGAGCCTGTTCATGCAAGGCATGGCCGTAAACCGCTTTCATGCTGGTGGCGCTCCAGCAGTAACGGACGATTTCGGATTCATCGAAAAAATCGGTACTGATGATGCTGCAACGCGTCACCCAGTTTCCCGTGGTGTTGAACCAGTCGTTGATCTGCCGTTTGATATGCCCGGGCCCGCCCAGCAGCGAGTAGGTGATCGCGGACAATGACCAGAGGAAGGTCTCATAGGGCGCATCTTCCAGGTTTTGCGCGATGTGGCCTTGCAGCTCGGTGGTGTCGGAAAACGTGCTGTCACGCCACTTGTGCGGGATTCGCGGCCAGAAGTAATCACCGTCGAGCTCTGCCAGTGCGGGCGCCGCCATGACCACGCGGCGCTGCCGACTCGCGCTTTTCAGTGCTCCCACTGTCTTGAGTCCGTCGCCGGGAAGGACGGCCCGAAGCCCGAGACGACGCACGAGCCAGTCACTGAGCCTTTTATGATCGAAGGGTTTGTTGCCATCCGCCAGTTGATGGAAGTCCAGCACGATGAATTCGTCCGGGTTTCGATCAAGGAACAGCAGCACCGCGTCAATCAGATCGTCCAGAACGCGATGCGAGCGAAAGCCGTTGTGGTGAAAGTAAAACCCGGATCGAGCCGCGCCGGCCGTGTAGCCCAGGCGGATATCAAAGGCGCGGGCGCCATTGGCCAGTTGCCAGGAAAAAGTGTCGTTCTGACAGCAGGTCCAGTTGCCGGTCACCGCATCGTAATTCGACGCCTTTTTGTCCATGCCGGCGTTATGCACGCCAGGCCAGACGATATCGGTGAGTTTGAGTTGATTGATGTCGAGGGTGTTGCTCATCCAGGTTTGCTTGTCGAGCAATCCTGTTTTGTTGTGCGTCATGGCTATTCCTTTTGCCGGTCACCCCGTCCGTGGGGCGGTGAAGGCCAAAGGATATCCGGTCATTGGCGATCAGTGCGGTAGATATGTATCGCACAGGGCGGCTAGTTGAGGCGGTTCTTGGCCTCGATCCATTGCGCCATGTATTGGGTACTTTTGTGTTGATGATGGCGCAACATGCTGCCGGTGAAGTTATCCCTGCGGATGTCGGCCAGATGTTGTTGGCATTCAACCAGTCTCTCGATCAACGCCGGGCCGTGAAGGGCTTGCTGGTAACGACCGGTCAGCAGGGTTTGCGCTTGAGCCTGGGCGTTCAACCATTGCGCCTTGTCGTTGTAAAGCCGGACGGCGCAGTCGGCGAACTCGCGTGCAGTCCGGGTTATGGCACCGGGCCAAGCCTCTTCGCCGTACATCGCTTCCGCACCCACTGGCGTTGTGACATTGGGCGTGCCGCAGAGCATTGCGTCGACGATCTTGCCTTTGATACCGGCGCCGAAACGCAACGGCGCCAGGCACACCCGCGTGGCCGACATGACTTGCAACGCATCTTCGGCCCAGTTCAAGACGTGAAACCCCTGGGCGGCGTTGTGCAACGCGGTGGCCTTGGGTGGCGTATACGCGCCGTAGATGTGCAATTGCGCCGTGGGCAGCTGTGCGCGGATCAACGGCCAGATCGTGGTTTTCAGCCAGAGCACGGCATCCCAGTTCGGTGCATGGCGAAAATTGCCGATGTGCAGAAAGTTCGCCCGGTCTTCGAAGGCAACCGGCGGCTGGGTCGGCAGTTCGACCATCAACGGGCACCAGTGCAACAGGTTGCGCGGCACTTTGAACTGCTCGACCAGCAATTCGATTTCCACCTGCGAAACCATCAGGGTCAAGTCGCATCGATAAATCGCCGCGATCTCCCGTTTGGCCAGGTCGGTATCAGCCATGAATTCGAACTCTTCGCGTAACGCGGGCGCGAACATTTCGCTGAAGTCGTTGCTGTCGTCGCTGGCCTTCAGGCGGTCCTTGAGACGCTGATGACGGGCGTCACGCAAGCTTTGCAGGTCGGAAGATTCCAGCACCCGCATGGCATCCGGACAGTGTTTTTCGACGCGCCAGCCGAATTGTTCTTCCATCATGAAGCGATCGAACAGCACCACATCCGGGGCGAGTTCGCTGATGAACGTGTCGAAACTGCTGTTGTTCAACTCGATGGGCACTTCGCGAATGCCCAGCGGTGCCAGGTCGGCGCGGTGCTCGCCGGTACCGGCGGGGCTGCTGAAGGTGATGTCCCAGCCTTGCTGCAGGAACGTTTCAAGGATTTGCATCATGTGCCCACCGGCTGCCGAAGAGCGGGGCTCGGGCCAGACGTAACCAATGACCAGGACTTTGGTTGCGCGGGGTTGAATCATTGACGGGAATTCCTTGAAGCGAATACAGGGCAGGGATGAAAAACGGCGCGCATTAAACCACAGCGCAGCGCAAGCTCACCCGAGAATGCTTTTGACCTTGTCGCGCAACTGATCGATGGAGAAGGGTTTGCCGATCACGTGCATGTCGACAGGAACTTCGATGTTTTCGGCATAGCCGCTGGCGAACAGGATGGGCAGCTCGGGGCGTAACGTGCGGGCGAGGGTGGCCAGTTCGCGGCCGTCCATGAACGGCAGGCCCACATCAGTCATCATCAGATCAATCGGTTGATTCAGGTCCTTGAGCTTCTCCAGCGCCTGTTCGCTGCCATCGGCTTCAAGTACGTTGAAATCCAACTCCTCCAATACGTCAACGATCAACATGCGCACGATGGCATCGTCTTCGACGACGAGGATGATGGAGGCGTTGGCGGATGACATGGTCGAATTCCCGAAAAAGATTGGCATTGCCGGTCGCTCGAAATCACGGGGCTCTTGCATGAGTAAGTGGCGGATCCCGACAAGTTCCCAACGCGATGGAAAAAGGTTTCACTGCGCCGTTGAGGCAAGGATAACCCGAGCACTGGAACGGGCGCAGCGGAATGTAGGACCTCGCGCGAAAACATGTCAGAAAAATGGATCAATGTCCGAGTTTTGGGGCAAACTCCTTGCATTCTGACAGTTCGACAAGGCCTGCCCCATGACCTCTGCGTCCTCGGTTGATGAGCAACGATTTCGTAAACTCCTGAGTCGCAACATCAGCCTGCCCTTGGGTCTGGGCCTGATCAGTGCAGTGTTCTTCGTGTCGCTGATCACCTATTTACTGTCGACGATCCAGTGGGTGGAACACACCGACCGGGTGATCAATAACGCCAATGAAGCGGTCAAGCTGACCGTGGACCTGGAAACCGGGATGCGCGGTTTCCTGCTCAGTGGCGACGAACATTTCCTCGACCCCTACGAAACCGCCAAGCCGCGAATTGCCGTGGCCCTCAACACCTTGCTCGAGCTGACCGCCGACAACCCGGTGCAGACCGACCGTTTGCTGCGGTTGCAGGCACTGCAACAGGATTGGGCCCGCTACGCACAATCGTTGATCGATTTGCAGCGTAGCAGCGGTGACTATCGCGCCGTGGTCAAGACCGGACGTGGCAAGCGATTGACCGATGAAATACGCAAGCAGTTCGAAGACGTGATCGACGCCGAACAACAATTGCGTACATCGCGCAATGAAGAAGTGCGCCGTACCACAGTCGTGAGCATCAGCCTCTATCTGTTGTTCATTGCCGGTGTCAGCGGGTTGCTGGCGTATATCGGGCGCCGCGATTTGCTGAGCCTTTCGCAAAACTACAGCGTCAACCTCGCGGCCCAGCAGGCCAGCGCCCATCGCCTGGAGCAGCAGGCCTGGCTGCGCAACGGCCAGACCGAACTGGCCGAGCAAGTGCTGGGGCAATTGAGCTTGAACATGCTGGGTCGCAACATCCTGCAGTTTTGCGCGCAGTACCTGGGCAGCGCCGTGGCGGCCATTTATGTCCGTGAAGACCATGGTGGCCTCAAGCGCATCGCGACCTACGGCTTCTCCCGTGAGCAGGAAGATCGCGAACAGCAGATATACAGCGACGAAGGCATTGTCGGCCAGGTGGCGCAGCAGGCACGGCTGATTCGCCTGGACGAGGTGCCGGGTGATTATTTCAAGGTCAGCTCCGGCCTCGGCGAAGGTTTGCCGCGCAGTGTGCTGGTGGTGCCAACCAGCGACGACGATCGGGTCAATGGTGTGATCGAGTTGGGTTTCCTGCGTCCGCTGAATGACCGCGATGTCGCGTTGCTGGAGTTGATTGCCAGCAACATCGGCACGTCCATCGAGGCCGCACGCTATCGCCAGCGCTTGCAGGAAGTGCTGGCTGAAACCCAGCAGCTCAATGAAGAGCTGCAAGTGCAACAGGAAGAACTCAAGACCGCCAACGAAGAGCTCGAAGAACAGTCGCGGATTCTCAAGGAGTCCCAGGCGCACCTGGAAACCCAGCAAGTGGAGCTGGAGCAGACCAACGAGCAACTCGCGGAGCAGGCAGAAGCACTGGCCGAGCAACGTGACGCCATGGACCTGAAAAATACCGAACTCAATCAGGCCCAGATCCAGCTCGAAGAACGCGCTGAAGAATTGCAGCGCTCAAGCAAGTACAAGTCCGAATTCCTCGCCAACATGTCCCACGAGCTGCGCACGCCGCTGAACAGCTCGTTGATCCTGGCCAAGCTGCTGGCGGAAAACTCCGAGGAAAACCTCAGCGCCGAGCAGGTCAAGTTCGCCGAATCGATCTACTCCGCCGGCAATGACTTGCTCAACCTGATCAACGACATTCTGGATATTTCCAAAGTCGAGGCCGGCAAGCTGGAAATCCGTCCGGAGAACACCAGCGTGGTGCGTCTGGTGGAGGGCCTGCGCGGCCTGTTCCAGCCATTGGCCACGGACAAGCAGCTGGATTTCCAGGTGGATATGCAGGACGGTGCGCCGCTGATGCTGTTCACCGACCGCCAGCGCCTGGAGCAGGTCCTCAAGAACCTGCTGTCCAACGCCGTTAAGTTCACCGAAAAAGGCTGCGTCAGCCTGGCCGTCGCCATGGCGCCTGACGAGGGCATTGCGTTTACCGTCCGCGATTCCGGCATTGGCGTTGCGATGGATCAGCACGAAAGCATCTTCGAAGCGTTCCGTCAGGCCGATGGCACCACCAACCGGCGTTATGGCGGCACCGGGCTGGGTTTATCGATTTCCCGTGATCTGGCGGCCTTGCTCGGCGGCTCCATCAACGTGAGCAGCACGCCGGGGCAGGGCAGTGTGTTTACTCTGGTTTTGCCGCAGCAGTACGTGGAACCCGGCGAAGTGCCTGTCGAACCGATGCGAGCCGTTCCTGTGGCGGCTGTACCGAGTGTAGTGCCGCCCACGTTGTCGCCACTGATTGCCGACGTCGACATTCCGCGTTTCGACGACGATCGCAACAACGGCCCGTTCACCAGCCGCTGCATTCTGGTGGTGGAAGACGAGGCGAACTTTGCGCACATCCTCTACGATCTTGCCCATGAACTGGGGTATCAGTGTCTGGTGGCCCATGGCGCCGATGAAGGTTATGACCTGGCCAAAACGTTCATTCCCGATGCGATCCTGTTGGACATGCGGCTTCCGGATCATTCCGGCCTGACCGTGCTGCAACGTTTGAAGGAGCACGCCGAAACCCGGCACATCCCGGTGCATGTGATTTCGGTCGAGGACCGGGTTGAGGCGGCGATGCACATGGGCGCCATTGGCTATGCGGTCAAACCGACCACCCGCGAAGAACTCAAGGACGTGTTCGGCCGCCTTGAGGCGAAGCTGACCCAGAAGGTCAAGCGTGTGCTGCTGGTCGAAGATGACGATTTGCAACGCGACAGCATTGCCCGCCTGATCGGCGACGATGACATCGAAATCACCGCCGTTGGCCTGGCGCAGGAGGCGCTGGACCGGCTGCGGGCCTCCGTCTTCGATTGCATGATCATCGACCTCAAACTGCCGGACATGCTCGGCAATGACCTGCTCAAGCGTATGTCCACCGAAGACATCTGCTCCTTCCCGCCCGTCATCGTCTATACCGGGCGCAACCTGACCCGGGATGAAGAGGCCGAACTGCGCAAGTATTCGCGCTCGATCATCATCAAGGGCGCCCGCTCGCCGGAGCGGCTGCTGGACGAGGTGACGCTTTTTCTGCACAAAGTCGAATCACGGTTGTCCCATGAGCGGCAGAAGATGCTCAAAGTCGCCCGTAGTCGTGACAAAGTCTTCGAGGGCCGCAAGGTGCTGCTGGTGGATGACGATGTGCGCAACATCTTCGCCCTCACCAGCGCGCTGGAGCAAAAGGGCGCGGTCGTGGTCATTGGCCGCAACGGCCGTGAAGCGATTGAGCGATTGAATGACGTGGAAGACATCGATCTGGTGTTGATGGACGTGATGATGCCGGAGATGGATGGTTATGAAGCCACCGTTGAAATCCGCAAGGATCCGCGCTGGCGCAAGTTGCCGATCATTGCGGTGACGGCCAAGGCCATGAAGGACGATCAGGAACGCTGCCTGCAGGCCGGCGCCAACGATTACCTGGCCAAGCCCATCGACCTGGATCGCCTGTTTTCGCTGATTCGTGTCTGGTTGCCGAAGATGGAACGTATCTAGTGGAGCGCAGTTTTTCAGTGGAGCGAAACAGCGAAATCGAATTGCGGTTGTTGATCGAGGCGATCTACCTCAAGTACAGCTACGATTTTCGCGATTACTCCGGCGCTTCGATCAAGCGCCGGGTCAACCATGCGTTGAGTCAGTTCGAGTGCACTACCATCTCAGCGTTGCAGGAAAAGGTCTTGCACGATCCCACCGCGTTCATGCAACTGCTGCAATTGCTGACCATTCCGGTCAGCGAGATGTTTCGCGACCCTTCGCACTTTCTGGCCATCCGCAAGGAAGTGGTGCCACTGCTCAGAACCTACCCTTCGATCAAGATCTGGATCGCCGGATGCAGCACCGGTGAAGAGGTGTATTCGATGGCCATTCTGTTACGCGAGGAGGGCCTGCTCGACCGCACGATCATCTACGCCACCGACATCAATCCGCGTTCCCTGGAAAAAGCCAAGCAAGGGATTTTCTCGATGGAGAATGTCCGCGCCTACACTGCTAATTACCAGCAGGCCGGTGGCCAGAGTTCGTTTGCCGACTACTATACGGCGGCTTATGGGTACGCCATTTTCGACAAGACGCTGCGCGAGAACGTGACCTTCGCCGATCACAGCCTGGCGACGGACAGCGTATTTTCCGAAACTCAATTAATTTCGTGTCGTAACGTATTGATTTATTTTAACAAAAAACTTCAGGATCGAGCGTTCGGACTGTTTCACGAGTCTCTCTGTCATCGCGGTTTTTTGGTGTTGGGCAGTAAGGAAACCCCGGATTTCTCGGCCTTCGGCAAACAGTTCGAGCCGCTGGTCAAACAAGAACGGATCTACCGAAAATCATGAAAAGTGCAACGAACCTGCCAGCGATCGAAGCGATCGTGATCGGTGCCTCCGCCGGTGGCGTCGAGGCGCTGTTGAACATCCTCGGCCCGCTGCGCGAGGGTTTCGCGCTGCCGATCATTGTCGTGCTGCACCTGCCGGATGAGCGCTGCAGCCAACTGGCGGACGTGTTTTCCCGCCGGGTTGCCCTGCCGGTGCAGGAGGCGTGCGACAAGACTCCGGTCGAGGCCGGCACGCTGTATTTCGCCGCGCCCGGTTATCACCTGTCGGTGGAGCAGGACCGCAGCTTTTCCCTGAGCCTGGAGCCTCGAGTGCATCATTCGCGTCCCGCCATCGATTACCTGTTCGAATCGGCTGCCGATACGTACGGAGCCAATCTGGCCGCGGTATTGCTGACCGGTGCCAACCGCGACGGCGCGCGCGGGCTGGCTCAGGTCAAAAAGCACGGTGGCGTGACCATCGTGCAAGATCCGCAAGAGGCCCAGGTCGCCACCATGCCCCAGGCTGCGCTGGATTTGCACCAGCCGGATCACATACTTTCTGTACGCGGCATCGGCCGTCTGCTTGTCGAGCTGGAACGAATCGCATGCTAAGTAATATCCAGGCCAAACTGCTGATCGTTGACGATCTGCCGGAGAATCTGCTGGCGCTCGAAGCGCTGATCAAGCGTGAGGACCGAATCGTGTACAAGGCGCTGTCCGCCGACGAAGCCTTGTCCCTGCTGTTGCAACACGAATTCGCCATGGCCATCCTCGATGTGCAGATGCCCGGCATGAATGGTTTCGAGTTGGCCGAGTTGATGCGTGGCACGGAAAAAACCAAGAACATCCCGATCGTTTTCGTCAGTGCCGCCGGACGCGAACTGAACTACGCGTTCAAAGGTTATGAAAGCGGTGCCGTGGACTTCCTGCACAAGCCGCTGGACATCCTGGCGGTCAAGAGCAAGGTCAATGTGTTCGTCGACCTGTATCGCCAGAGCAAGGCGATGAAGGAACAAGTGCTGGCCCTGGAGCACAGTCGCCGCGAACAGGAGGCTCTGCTCAAGCAGCTGCAAAAAACCCAGCTGGAACTGGAGCAGGCGGTGCGCATGCGCGATGACTTCATGTCCATCGTCGCCCACGAAGTGCGCACGCCACTCAACGGCCTGATCCTTGAAACCCAGTTGCGCAAGATGCACCTGGCCCGGGACAACGCCGCCGCCTTCACCCTGGACAAAATGCACGCCATGGTCGACCGCGACGAGCGGCAGATCAAAAGCCTCATACGTTTGATTGAAGACATGCTTGATGTCTCGCGCATTCGCACCGGCAAGTTGTCGATCCGGCCGACGTGCTTCGATCTTTCGGCGCTGGTTCGGGGTTTGTTACAGAGTTTTTCCCAGCAGATCGACGCCGCCGAGTCGTCGGTTACACTCGATGCCGAGCAACCGGTGATCGGAAAATGGGACGAGTTTCGTATAGAACAGGTCATTTCCAACCTGTTGACCAACGCCTTGCGCTACGGGGCCAAGGGCCCGATCTCGGTGAAGGTATACAGTGAGGAGGGTCAGGCGCTGGTGGAGGTGCACGATCAGGGGATTGGCATCAGCGAAGAAAACCAGAAGCGGATTTTCCAGCAGTTCGAACGGGTATCGGCCCAGCACGCCGTCGCCGGACTGGGCCTTGGATTGTTTATTTCAGAACAGATTGTGGCCGCCCATGGCGGTACTATTACCGTCCAGAGCAGGATTGGCGAAGGCGCCTTGTTTCGCGTTTGTCTGCCGCTGTAGGAAAACAGCCAGATAGACGCAACCTCTGATCGACCCCACGGTCGTATCAGCAGCAATTGACCGAACAAAGGCTTCCCATGAGCGAAGATGCACAAGATGTAGTACTTGTCGTCGAGGACGATCCCTCGATTCTGATGGTGCTGTCCGCTTATCTGTCGGGCGAGGGTTACCGCGTATTGCAGGCCGAAAACGGCGAGCAGGCGTTTGAAATCCTGGCGAGCAAACCGCACCTGGACATGATGATCACCGACTTCCGCCTGCCCGGTGGAATCTCCGGCGTGCAGATCGCCGAACCCGCGGTGAAGCTGCGACCGGAACTCAAGGTGATTTTCATCAGCGGCTATGCCCAGGAAATCCGTGAGACGGACAGCCCGATCACGCGCAAGGCGCCGATTCTCGAAAAGCCGTTCGATCTGGATAAATTGCAGGAACTGATGCAGGACATGCTTTCGTAAGCAAGTCGAGGTTAAAGCCCTTGTTGCAACGCCGGATCATCGGGATTCATCTGTTCGAGTTGCGCCAACAGGATCTGCACGTTTTGCAGTTGGCCGCTTTCCTTCCAGTAATTGATCAGCGACACCCGGGCCTTGCGGTCATTCGGATGGCGCTGAACGATTTCCTGCAATTGTTTCTGCGCCGCTTCCAACTCCTGCTCGCCGTGCAACGTGGTGGCCAGGTCGTAGCGGTAATCCCGGTTGTTCGGCTCAAGTTCAACGGCCTTGGACAGGCCGAGCAGGGCGAATTCGCTTTGGTCGTGATGCAGCAACCAGAGCCCGAGGGCATGTTGCAGGTAGGCTGAATCGGGTTGCGCCTGGAGTTGGCTGGCCAACAGCTGCCGGGCGGCGTCGTTCTGGCCCTGTTTATCCAGTACCTCGATTTGCAGCACCAGCGCCGGCAGGTTGTCCGGCGCCAGGCGCAGGGTGTTGTCCAGCGCCTCTTGCGCTTCTTTAAGCTCGGCATTGTGCAGGTGCAGCCGGGCCAGTTGGTATTGATTGTCGGCGCTTTGCGGCGCGCTCCTGAGCACCTGCTCCCAGGCGTCGATGGCTTGCTCCAGCGGCCCGAAATACAAACCCAGTTCATCCGGTGACAACCCCAGCAGCGCGTTGATCGCGGCCAGTCGCACGCTTTGTTCGCTGTCATCGAGCAATGGCCCCAGCAATAAACTGCGCTGGCCGTTCGGCACTAGGCCGCTGATGCTCTTGATCGCGGCGATACGGACGTCGGGCGACTCGTTCTGCAAGTCGGCAGCCGCCAGTTTCAGGGCCACCGAGCTTGGATAGTTGGGCAGCTCGGCATGCAGCCAGACACGACGCTTGGGAGACAGGTCCGGACGGCCCATTTGCTGATAGAGCACGCGCGCGGCACCTGGTTTGCCGGCCCGGGCTGCCTCCAGCGCTTCGCTGTAGCCATGCTGGATGGCTTCGGGAACCACCGGGGTGGTATCGCGCAGGGAAAACCACGCAAGGCCGATGACGAGCAGGGCGAAGAGGCTGATAAACAGATAGCGGCGGGACTTGGGCATGCAGGAATCCGGAAGCTGGCGAGCTTTTGCAAAGGCGCAAGCTTCGGTCAGGCAAGGCTGTGAGTCAAACCTTGACGACGTTCACGCTCGATTCAAACGGTTGAAAAGCCCTTCAGCCGACAAAGAATGGGCCTACAGGCTGCGTCGACAGCAAAACCTCTCTTGGCACCGCTGCAGTGACTACGCTTGCTGGAGGTGTCTCGACGAGCGTTCCCATGCAAGCATTGCTGCAGTACTTCAAGGCCATGCTCAACCCCGGGCCCGGGGTGTTGCTGTTTGCCTTGAGAACCATCGCGGCCGGGCTGTTGACCCTGTACCTGGCGTTCCTGTTCGATCTGGACCAGCCCAAATGGTCGATCATGGCCGTGGTCATCATCAGCCAGCCACTGGGTGGCATGGTGCTGGCGCGCAGTTTTGGTCAGGTCATCGGCACCACCATGGGCGCGGTTGTCGCGGTGGCTATCATGGCGATTTTTCCGCAGGCACCGCTGCCTTTCATCACCACCCTGGCCCTGTGGCTGGCGCTGTGCACCGCCGGTGGCACGCTGTTGCGCTACACCAGTTCCGGGGCATTCGTGCTCAGTGGTTACACCGCCGTGGTCATCGCGTTGCTGGCGATTCCCGATCAGGATGGCACCTTTTTGCTGGCGGTGACGCGCCTCACAGAAACCTTGCTGGCCGTCGCCTGCGTGTGCGTGGTCAGCCTGCTCACCGCCAGGCCGGAAGCCGTGGCCCGGGATTATTTCGCCAGGATCGATCAAATCACCCGGTTGCTGGCCACCCATGCCAGCGCCGTCATCCGCACCGAAGAAAGCGAAGCGGATTTCCAGCACCGGCAAATGCAGCTGTTGGGCCAGATCAGCGGCCTGGAGGGCGTGCGTCGGCACATGTACTTCGATGCGCCACGGTTACGCAGTGCCAACGGCCTGGTGCAACTATTGGGTAACGAACTGGTGTTGTTGACCGCGCGGCTGACAGCTCTGCGCCATCAGCGGCTGTTGTTGACCGAGCGCTGGGAGGGCGAGTTGCCTGAGGAGATTCAACGGTTACGCGCCGAAGAACTGGCCTTTCTCGATGAACTGGCGCAGCAGGGGCGTTCACTGTCCAGTGAACAACGCCATCACTTCACGTCGCTGCAAAAAAGCTTTGATGAGCTGGCGTACAGGGCCGAACAATTGACCGAGCCGCTGCCGGCCACCTTGCGCTCGCTGGCCTGGTCGCTGCGCTGGGAGCAAGCGCGTCTGTTGCAGCAACTGGAGCAGATTCTGGAATTGAGCGATGCGATCCAGAGCGGGCGACCCGCCAGCAGTGTGTTTCGCGGGCGCGAAAACCCGCTGCATCTGGACTTTACCCTGGCGACCATGAATGCCGTCCGGGCCTTTTCCGCGCTATTGATTGCCGGCCTAATCTGGATCGAAACCGGCTGGGACGGTGCACGTGGTGGCATGGTGCTGCTGGGAATCCTTTGCTCGCTGATGTCGACGTTTCCACGGCCGTTGCTGGCCGTTCAAAGCTATGCGAGGGGATTCGGGCTGGCATTGGTGGCCTCGGCGCTCCTTCAGTTCATGTTTGTTCCGATGATCAGCAACTTCGAGATGCTTGCCTTGCTGCTGGCACCTTTGCTCTACGCCGTCGCGGTGGGGCTGGCCAGTCCACCCACCACAGGTACCGGCATTGGCCTGGGGCTTACGACTTTTCTGTTGCTCGGCCCGTTGAACGTGGGGATTGGTCAAAACACCGCCATCCAGTGGTTTGAGTTTGCCGGGGCCTACACCTGCGCGACCGTGCTGGCGTTAAGTGTCTATGCGCTGATCTTTCCGTTCAGGCCGGATTTGCGCATGCGCCGGCTCTACAGAGAGAACTGCGAGCAGGTCCACGCCTTGCTCAAAACCTCGGCGACCGATGAACAGCAGTTTGCTTTCGAGAGCCGCATGGTTGATCGCCTGACCATGATGCTGGGGTTGCTGCCGGCGACCCAGGAGCCACAATCGCGTGAGCTGTTTCAAGTCAGCCTGGCCTGTATGGCACTGGGCATCGCCTTGAGCCAGCTCAGGCAACAAGGGCAGAACAACACACTGCTGAGCCCGCCAGTGCAAAACCGCTTGTTTTCGACGGTCCGTGACACCGGGAGACTGGTCGCCGGTCGGCCCGGGATCGAAGTGGCTCAGGTGCTGGACAGCCTCCACACCTTGGGCGACGAACTGGATGCCTTGCATACCAATGTCCATGAACACTTGTGGTCGGTGTTCCGGATGCGTGTAGCGCTGTTGATCGTGGTGTCGTTCGTCGAACGTTATCGCCGCCACTTCGAACCCTCAGGCCCTGAAGGAGACCCCGTCCTTGCCCATTGATCTGGAAGTGGGTGGTGCCTATTTGCCCCCGATTGCCCAGGCGCTGCTGCTGGGCTTGCCGATTTTCCTGTTGCTGGACTGGACATTGCGGCGCCTCGGGGTGCTGCGGTTTGTCTGGCACGAGGCGTTGTTTGAAGGCGCGTTGTACGTCTGCGTCTGCGCTACATTGATTCTGGTGATGGGAGCCTGATGCCTTGAAGAACATCCTTTCCCGACTCACGACGGTAGCGGTGGTGCTGCTGGCCTTCATCCTGGGCTGGTTCGCCTGGGAGCATTACACCCGCGCCCCCTGGACCCGGGATGCCAGGGTGCGTGCCGATGTAGTGACCTTGTCCGCCGATGTTTCGGGGCGAATCGTCAGCCTGGCCGTGCAGGACAACCAACACGTGGACAAGGGCCAGGCCCTGCTGGAGATCGACCCGGCGCGTTACATCCTTGCGGTGGAACATGCCAAACGTGCGGTGGAGGTGGCCAAAGCTTCACTTGGGCAGGCCCAGGCGACCATTACCGCCAGCGAAGCGTTGCTCAAACAACGTCAGAGCGAAGAGCAGCGGCGGCGCACGCTTAAGGATCGTTCGGCGATTTCCGGCGAAGAGTGGGAAAAAGCCAACACCGATGTATCGGTGGCCCAGGCTGATTTACTGCGTAATCAGGCCAATCTGGTGCTGGCCCAGGCCAACGTGCAACTGGCCATCGCGGCCTTGACCCAGTCCGAGCTCGATTTGCAACGTACCCATGTCGTATCCCCGGTGACCGGCTACGTCACCAATCTTCTGACCCGGGAGGGCGACTACGCCTCGGCCGGCGGTCCATTGCTGGCGCTGGTGGACAGCGACTCGTTCTATGTCAGTGGCTACTTTGAAGAAACCAAGTTGCCGCGGATCGGGGAGGGTGACCGGGTCAAAATCGAATTGATGAGTGGCGAGACGTTCGGCGGCAAAGTGCAGAGCATTGCTTTCGCCATTGCCGACCGGGAAAACCTGCCGGGCGGTCGCCTGCTGGCCAACATCAACCCCAGTTACACCTGGATCAAACTGGCGCAGCGGGTGCCGGTGCGGATCGAGATCGATGCCGACTATGCCGGTAAAAACAATCTGAGGGCAGGGACTACGGCTACTGTCACTGTCCAGGAAAACCACAAATCCCAAGACCAGCATTAACCCCCCCTGTAGGAGCTGGCTTGCCAGCGAAAGCATTGTGTCGGCCAACATAAAAGTGACTGATACACCAGTATTCGCTGGCAAGCCAGCTCCTACAGGGATTGGGTAAGTCCCGGGCAAAAAAAAGCCCCGCGACCGAATGAGACGCAGGGCAAAGAAATTGGTTGGTTGCGGCCAACCAAAGGGGCGTTTCAAAACATCGGGTTAATTGCTCGCGACCGTCTCCGGTTGCCAGCCACCGCCGAGGGCCTTGTAGATCGCGACGATGCCGCGATACAGGTCGACTTCAGCCTGGGCCTGGGAGTCTTCGGCGGCCAGGCGTTCACGCTGGGCATCGAGCAACACGAGGAAATCGGCGGTGCCTTCGCGGTAGCGGATTTCCGCCAGGTCGGCGGCCGAGCGGCTGGACTCGCTCTGACGAATCAGCGAGATCAGGCGCTGTTGGCGTTTGCCATAGTCGCTGAACGCGTTTTCCGATTCTTCCAGGGCTAGCAACACTTGCTGCTCGTAGGTCGCCAGGGCGCCTTCGGCATCGGCATCGGCGGCGCGCAAACGGGCGCGCACGCTGCCCAGGTCGAACGCCGCCCAGGTGATGCTCGGGCCCAGCGCCCAGGCGTTGGCCGCCGAGGAACCGATTTGCGAACCACGCCCGGCGGTGAAACCAAGGAAGCCGCTGAGGCTGACTTGCGGGAACAGGTCGGCCTTGGCCACGCCGATCCGCGCCGTGGCCGAAGCCAGTTTGCGTTCGGCACTGAGAATGTCCGGCCGGCGTTGCAGCAGTTCACCTGGATTACCGATCGGCAAGGCCTTGGCAATCGCCGGCAAGTCTTTCGGGCTCAGGTCCACGGTCAACTTGTCCGGACGCTCGCCCAGCAGCGTGGCGATACGGTTCTTTTCCCGAACCTGCTCGGCCTGCAATTGCGGCACGCTGGCTTCGACCGACGCCAGGCGGGCATCGGCACGTTCCACATCGAGCTGATCGCCGACACCGGCATCACGCAGGTTGATGGTGATCTTGCGCGACTCCTGCTGGTTCTCCAGGTTGGCCAGGGCGATCTTTTCCCGCAGTTGCGCACCGCGCAGTTGACCGTAGGCATCCACCAGTTCGGCAATCATGGTCACTTGCAACTGGTACAGATCGGCTTCAAGCGACTGTTGCTCGGCATTCGCTGATTCCAGATTGCGCTGGATGCGGCCAAACAGGTCGATCTCCCAGGCCATGTCCAGGCCCAGGTCGTAGCGTTCGCTATTGACCCGGTCGGTGGTCTGGCCGGGAATCTGCCCCTTGCCCAAGTCACTGCTGACACGGCTGGTGACGACTGGCAAGTTGTCGTTACTGATGTCATCGCGGATGGCACGTGCCGCTTTCCAGCGGGCAAAAGCGACGCGCAAATCACGGTTGCCCTTGAGTGATTCGGTTACCAACTGGTTGAGCGTCGGGTCTTCGAACTGCTGCCACCAGATGCCTTCGAAACGAGATCGGTCAAAGTTTTTCTGACCGGCCGCGCCATCGGTGGCGGTGGTGATGTTCGCCGGTTCCGTGGCTGGGGTCTTGTAGTCCGGGCCGACGGCACAGGCACTCAGGGCCAGTACCAGCAGGCTCGGCAGAAAGGCTTTCAAACTCATCAATGAGACTCCAGCTTCTTATCCAGTTTCAGCGCCTTGGCGGCTTTGCGCGATTGGCCGCGCTCGACAAAGTTACGGATCAGTACGTAGAACACTGGCGTCAGCAACAGACCGAAGAAGGTCACGCCGAGCATCCCGGAGAACACCGCTACACCCATGGCGTGGCGCATTTCGGCACCGGCACCGCTGGAGAACACCAGCGGCACAACACCCATGATGAACGCGAAGGAGGTCATCAGGATCGGCCGCAGACGCAGACGGCAGGCTTCCAGAACCGCCGCCAGAGGGTTGAGGCCTTCCAGTTGCTTGTCCTTGGCAAACTCGACGATCAGGATCGCGTTCTTACAGGCCAGGCCCACCAGTACGATCAGGCCGATCTGGGTGAAGATGTTGTTGTCACCACCGGAGGCAATCACCCCGGTAATCGCCGACAGCAGGGTCATCGGTACGATCAGGATCACCGCCAGCGGCAGGCTCCAGCTTTCGTACTGAGCCGCCAGTACCAGGAACGCCAGCAGTACGCAGAGCGGGAACACGAACAGCGCGGTGTTGCCGGACAAAATCTGCTGGTAGGTCAGGTCGGTCCATTCGTAGGTCATGCCGTTCGGAAGTTCTTCCTTGAGCAGTTTCTCGATGGCTTTTTCGGCTTGGCCTGAGCTGTAGCCGGGGGCGGCGGCACCGTTGATTTCAGCGGTGATGAAGCCGTTGTAGTGCATCACGCGGTCCGGGCCCGAGGTGTCGCTGACCTTGATGAAGGTCGCCAGCGGGATCATCTCGCCTTTGTTGTTCCGCACCTTCAACTGGCCGATCTGATCAGACTCGAGGCGGAACTGTTGCTCAGCCTGAACGTTGACCTGATAGGTGCGGCCAAAGCGGTTGAAGTCGTTGGCATACAGCGAACCCAGGTAGATCTGCAGGGTGTCGAAGATGTCGCTGACGGCCACGCCGTGGGTCTTGGCTTTTTCCCGGTCGATGGCGGCATCGACCTGGGGCACGTTCACCGTGTAGCTGGTGAACAGCCCGGCCAGTTCCGGCACGCTGTGGCTCTTGGCGATGATGTTCATGGTTTCCTTGTACAGCTCTTCGTAGCCCAGGTTGCCCCGGTCTTCGATTTGCAGGCGGAAACCGCCAATCGTGCCCAGTCCTTGTACCGGCGGTGGCGGGAAGATCGCCATGTAGGCTTCCTGAATGTTCGCGTACTGGCCGTTCAGGGCACCGGCAATCGCACCGGCGGACATGCTCGGGTCTTTACGTTGGTCGAACGGTTTCAGGGTCACGAACACGATGCCGGCGTTCGGGCTGTTGGTGAAGCCGTTGATCGACAGGCCAGGGAAGGCCACGGCACTTTCCACGCCAGGCTGTTTCAGGGCCAGCTCGGACATGCGCTTGATCACGTCTTCGGTGCGGTCCAGGCTCGACGCATCCGGCAGTTGCGCGAAGGCCACCAGGTATTGCTTGTCCTGGCCGGGTACGAAACCGGTCGGGGTGCTGGAGAAACCGAAGAAGGTCAGGACCATCAGGCCGGCGTACAGCAGCAGGGCGATACCGCTTGAGCGGATCACACGGGCAACCGTGCCGACATAACCGTGGCTGGCCTTCTCGAAGAAACGGTTGAACGGACGGAACAGCCAGCCACCGAAAATCTTGTCCAGTACCTTGGAGAATCGGTCTTTCGGCGCGTCATGACCTTTGAGCAATACCGCGGCCAGTGCCGGCGACAGGGTCAGCGAGTTGAAGGCCGAGATCACCGTGGAAATCGCAATGGTCAGGGCGAATTGCTTGTAGAACTGGCCCGTCAGGCCGGAGATGAATGCTGCAGGGACGAACACCGCACACAGCACCAGTGCCGTCGCAATGATGGGTCCGGTCACTTCACGCATGGCGCGTTTGGTGGCTTCGACCGGTGTCAGTCCGAGCTCGATGTTCCGCTCGACGTTCTCCACCACCACGATGGCGTCGTCCACCACGATACCGATCGCCAATACCAGGCCGAACAGCGACAGGGCGTTGAGCGAGAAACCGAACAGGTGCATCACGGCAAACGTACCGATCAGCGATACCGGCACCGCCACCAACGGAATGATCGAGGCGCGCCAGGTTTGCAGGAACAGGATCACCACCAGCACCACGAGGATCAATGCTTCGAAGAGGGTGTGAACCACGGCCTCGATAGAGCCGCGCACGAAAATCGTCGGGTCATAGACGATGCTGAAGTCCATGCCTTCGGGGAAGCTCTTCTTCAGCTCGGCCATTTTCGACCGCACTTCGTTGGAGATCTCGATGGCGTTGGAACCCGGACGCTGGAAGATCGGGATTGCCACGGCCGGTTGGTTGTTCAACAGCGAACGCAGGGCGTATTGGCTGGAGCCCAGCTCAACGCGAGCAATGTCCTTGAGGCGAGTGATTTCACCATTGTCGCCTGCGCGAATGATGATGTTCTCGAACTCTTCCTCGGAAACCAGACGCCCCTGGGTATTGACCGACAGCTGGAATGCAGTGGCATTCGGTGCAGGAGGCGCACCCAATGCACCAGCCGCTACTTGACGGTTCTGCTCGCGAATCGCGGTGACGACGTCGGTTGCGGTCAGGTTGCGCGAAGCAGTCTTGTTCGGATCGAGCCACACGCGCAGCGAGTAATCGCCCATACCGAACAACTGCACATCACCGACACCGCCCAGGCGCGCCAGCTCATCCTTGATGTTGAGCAGGGCGTAGTTGGACAGGTACAGCATGTCGTAGCGTTTGTCCGGCGAGGTCAAGTGCACAACCATCGTCAGGTCGGGCGATGCCTTGTCCACCGTGATACCGATGCGCGTCACTTCCTCGGGAAGTTTCGGCTCGGTCCGGGTCACGCGGTTCTGTACCTGCACCTGCGCGTTGTCCAGGTCGGTACCCAGGGCAAAGGTGATGGTCAGGGTGATCTTGCCGTCGGCGGTGGACTGCGAGGACATGTACAGCATGTTCTCGACGCCGGTGATCGCTTGCTCCAGCGGAGCGGCCACGGTTTCACCGATGACTTTAGGGTTGGCACCCGGGAAGTTGGCGCGCACCACCACGGTCGGCGGCACCACTTCCGGGTATTCGCTGATTGGCAACTGGAACAGCGAGATCGCACCGGCGATCAGGATCAGCAGCGATAGAACCGCTGCGAAGATCGGCCGCGAAATGAAGAACTGGGAAAAATTCATCTTGGAAATCCCTTAACCGCGTGGGGTCGTGGCAGCCAGTTTCACAGCCGTACCCGGTGCAACCTTGACAGGTGCGACTTGAGGCAGGTTGCTGGCTTCCAGCGCTTGGCGTTGTTGTGCGAGAGCCGCGAGGGTTTGTTCGCTGGCCATCGGAATCACTTCAGGCGTGACCGGTGAACCAGGACGTACCCGTTGCAGACCCTTGACGATAATGGTGTCGTCCTTGTTCAGGCCGTTGCGCACGATACGCAAGCCTTCAATCTTCGGACCCAGCTCCACTGCGCGGTAGGCGGTCTTGTTGTCGGCATCCATCACCAGCACGAACTTCTTGCCCAGGTCGGTGCCGACGGCTTCATCGTTGATCAGCATGGCGTTGTAGGTGCCGCTGCCCACCAGTTTCAGGCGTGCATACAGGCCTGGGGTGTAGCTGCCATCGCTGTTGTCGAACACGGCGCGACCACGGATGGTGCCGGTTTTCGGGTTGACCTGGTTGTCGACGAAGTTCATCTGGCCCTGGTGCGGGTTGCCGTCTTCGTTGGACAGGCCCATGTACACCGGAGTGGTGTCGCCGCGTTTGCCCTGGCGAGCGAGTTGCGTGTACTTGAGGAACACACGCTCGTCAGCATCGAAGTAGGCGTACACCTTGTCGGTGGAGACCACGCTGGTCAGCGGGGTAGTGTCGGCAGTCACCAGGTTGCCGGCGGTTATTTCGGCACGGCTGACACGGCCGTTGATTGGAGCAGTCACGCGAGTGAAGCTCAGGTTCAGCCGCGCTAGATCAAGCTGCGCTTGCAGGGCACCGACGGCGGCACGGGCTTCCTGAGCGGCGCTGGTACGCGAGTCGGCCAGTTCGGCGGAAATGGCATTGCTGGTGCGCAGGCGTTCACCGCGCTGGGCTTCGTTTTCGCTGCGGGTGGCATTGGCGCGCGATTGTGCAACCAGTGCTTCGAGGCGGCGGACCTCAGCCTGGAACGGACGCGGGTCGATCTGGAACAGCAGGTCGCCTTTCTTGACCAGCGCGCCTTCAGTGAACGCCACTTCATCGATCTGGCCGGAGACCCGTGGGCGAATCTCGACAGTTTCCGGGGCTTCCAGGCGCCCGGTGAATTCGTCCCACTCGTTGACCGGTTGCTCCAGCACCTTGGCTACGCTGACTTTGGCTGCCGGCATCGTGGCGGCGGTTTCTGGGGCCTTGCCGCAAGCGCTGATCACCACTACGGCCAACAAAGCCAACGGGAAGCGCAAATGTTTGAATGACTGTTCCATGGATGCATCCGCCAATGTGTTGAGATTGGCGAATGATGCGCGGCAGGGTTGTATCTCACGAATCGAATGGGGCAAAGGTAACTATCATTCGGAATGATATAAGGCCCAGGCCAGCCCTCTAGATTGCGCCTTTGATTAATCGGCGATCAATTGGGTTGATGACAATTCTGTGTTGCCTCGTCTGCAAAGATCAGGCTTGGGACCGAGTCGTGCCCTTCGCGAGCAGCCTTCTACACAATCAGGATCAGGCCAAGCTATCCGGATCCCCGAAAACACCCGGACTTCGGGTTTAACGCATTCCAACCGCCTGCGCTGTGCCAATTTCGTCACCGCCAATGCCAAAACCCATCAAGCCATAACGCCTCGGATAGACCACTCTGACCGGTCTGTCCAAGGAGATGACCATGATCCGACTGACCCTGATCGAAGCCCGTGAGTTGGCCGAATCGATCTTGTTGCACAACGGTTTTAATCTGGCCCATGCACAAGCGGTGGCGGCGACAGTGATTGTTGGCGAACGTGATGGCTGTGCCTCCCACGGTTTGTACCGGATTCTGGGGTGTGTGAATTCCCTGCGGGCCGGCAAGGTGTCAGCCGATGCCGAGCCACAGGTGATCGACCAGGCGCCGTCGATTGTGCGGGTGGATGCTGGCGGTGGGTTTTCGCAGTTGGCGTTTCAGGCGGGGTTGCCGTTGCTGGCGCAGAAAACCCGGGCCAACGGTATTGCGGCGTTAGCAATCAACCGCTGCGTACATTTCTCGGCGCTGTGGGTGGAGATCGAGCAACTGACTGCTGCCGGTCTGGTGGCACTGGCGTGTAATCCGAGCCACGCCTGGGTGGCGCCGGCTGGAGGACGACTGCCGGTGTTCGGCACCAACCCCATTGCCTTCGGTTGGCCGCGTGCGGGGCAAGATCCGTTTGTGTTCGACTTCGCCACCAGCGCGATTGCCCGTGGTGATATCGAACTGCACCGGCGTGCCGGCAAGGCGATTCCCGAAGGTTGGGGCATCGACGCCCAAGGCCAGCCGAGCACCGACGCCAACGTGGTGCTCGACAGCGGCGCGATGTTGACGTTCGGCGGGCACAAGGGTTCGGCGCTGGCAGCGATGGTGGAGTTGATTGCCGGGCCGCTGATTGGTGACCTGACCAGTGCCGAGTCGTTGGCTTACGACGGGGGCAGCAAGTCGTCGCCGTACCATGGCGAGTTGATCATTGCCCTGGACCCTCGGCGCTTTCTGGGGGACGCCACTGAAGAACATTTGGCCCGGGCCGAAACGTTGTTCCAGGGTATTGAAGGGCAGGGCGCACGCTTACCGTCGCAACGACGTTACGCGGCGCGGGTACGCAGCCTGGTGGAAGGCGTGCAAATTCCCGAGGCGCTGTACAACGACCTCAAGGCCTTGCTCGCCTGATTGAATCAAAGTGCTCAACCCTGTGGGAGCGGGCTTGCTCGCGAAGGCGGTGTGTCAATCAACCAGGATGTTGGACCCGATGACCCCTTCGCGAGCAAGCCCGCTCCCACAGGTATTTGTGTGGTTTTCTAGATTGAGTCGCGTTGGCTGCTGCCATCCACCAGCCGTGCAATCCCCAGCGGGTTGGCGTTTTTCAAGGCGTCGGGTAGCAAGGCGTCCGGGCAGTTCTGGTAGCACACCGGACGCAGGAATCGCTCGATGGCCAGGCTGCCAACCGACGTGCCACGGGCGTCGGAGGTTGCAGGGTAAGGCCCGCCATGGACCATGGCATCGCAGACTTCGACCCCGGTGGGGTAACCGTTGAACAGTACCCGGCCGACTTTTTGTTCCAGCCGTATCAGCAGGTCCGCATGGGTCTGAAGATCCGATGCTTCGCCAATCAATGTCGCAGTCAGTTGCCCGTGCAAGCTGTTCAACGCGTGCTGCAGCTCAACCTTGTCCGCTACTTCAACGACAATGGTGGTCGGCCCGAACACTTCTTCCTGAAGCAGCGGATCCCCATTGAGCAGCAGGCTGACGTCGGCCTTGAACAGTTGCGGCCGCGCCTGATTACCCTGCTGGTCGTGACCCGCCAGGTGCGTCACGCCCGGATGCTCGAGCAAGGCCCGCACCCCTTTTTCATAGCTGCGGAGGGTGCCAGCATTGAGCATGGTTTGCGCCGGTTGTTCGGCCATCAGGTTGCTTAGTCGCGCAGTGAACGCCGTCCATTCAGGGGCGCGAATACCAATGACCAACCCCGGATTGGTGCAGAACTGCCCGCAACCCTGGACCACCGATGCCACCAGTTCACCGGCGATTTTCTCGCCGCGCGCACGCAAGGCTTCGGGCAATACCAACACTGGATTGATGCTGCTCATCTCGGCGAACACCGGGATGGGTTGTTGCCGTGCGGCGGCCATGTCGCAAAGGGCACGGCCACCTTTGAGCGAGCCGGTGAAACCGACAGCCTGAATCGCCGGGTGCTTGACCAGCGCTTCACCGACGCCAGCGCCGTAGATCATGTTGAACACACCCTTGGGCATGTCGGTCTGCTCGGCGGCGCGCAGGATCGCATTAGCCACGCATTCGGCGGTTGCCATGTGCCCGCTGTGGGCCTTGAACACCACTGGACAACCGGCGGCCAGGGCCGCTGTGGTATCGCCGCCAGCAGTCGAAAAGGCCAACGGAAAATTGCTGGCGCCAAACACTGCCACCGGGCCGACGCCGATCCGGTACTGGCGCAGGTCAACCCGTGGCAGCGGCTGACGCTCCGGCAGGGCACGGTCGATGCGCGCGCCGTAGAAATCGCCCCGACGCAGGACCTGAGCGAACAGACGCATCTGACCGCTGGTGCGCCCGCGCTCGCCCTGAATACGGGCGCTGGGCAGGGCGGTCTCACGGGTCACCAGGGCAACGAACTCGTCATCCAGGGCATCCAGTTGCGCGGCGATGGCTTCAAGGAATTGCGCCCGGCGCGTCGCCGGCAAATTACGAAAGGCTGGATAGGCGGCCGCAGCGGCCTGGGCGGCCGCGTCGACTTCTTGCGCGGTGGCTTGCACGAAAGAGTAGGGCAGTGCTTCGCCGGTGCTGGCGTCATGGCTGTTCAGGATGATGCCGCCGACGGCGCTGCGCGCTCCGCCGATGTAGTTGTGGCCAAGGATCTCAGACATCAAAAAAGCTCCTGTCGAAAAATGGGGGGGTAGCAACACAAAACCTCTGTAGGAGCGAGCTTGCTCGCGAAAAACGCAAGGACAACGCTTCCCTTCAGACAACACGCGTTATAGTTGACGTCCATCGCGAGCAAGCTCGCTCCTACAGGAATTTATTCAGGCCAGAGAATCGGCCCGGCGTGGGCTAGTCGGGGTTGGGTCCAGCGCAGCAACCCGCGCCGCCGACTCGGCATCCACCTGGCGCAATGACTTGCCACGGGTCTCGCGGGTCAGGCCGACAGCCACCACGGAAATCAACGCGGCGCCCACCAGATACCAGGCGATCGGAGTCGAGCTGTGGTACTTGTTGAGCAAGGTGATGGCGATCAGCGGTGCCAGGGATCCGGCGAAGATTGGCGCCACCTGGTAGCACAGGGACAGAGCGGTGTAGCGTACGTGGGTCGGGAACAGTTCAGCCATCAGCGCCGAGTAAGGCGCATAAGTCATCGACTCGATGGCCAGGCCCAGGGTGATGGCAGCCATGATCAGCCAGTTGTTGCCGGTGTCCATCATCGGGAAACCGATGAAGCCCCAGAACGCTGTGAGCACCGCGCCGGTCAGGTACACCGGCTTGCGCCCGACGATGTCCGACAGATAGCCCATCAGCGGGATCAGGAAAAAGTGCACCAGGTGCGCGCCGAACATCAGCAGCAGAATTTGCGAAGTGTCCTTGTGCACCACCAGTTTCAGATAGGTAATCGAGAACGTCACCACGGTGTAGTAGAGGATGTTCTCGGCAAAGCGTGCGCCGATTCCCACCAGCACCGAACGCCAGTGATGACGCAGCACTTGCACCACACCGAGCTGTTGCTGTTTGGTCTGTGCCTGACGGGCCTGGGCTTCCTTGAAGATCGGCGCGTCATCGACGCTGGTGCGAATCCAGTAACCGATCAACACGACTACCGCCGAGAACCAGAACGCCACGCGCCAGCCCCAGGCAAGGAACTGTTGCTCTGACAGGTTCGACGACAACAGCAGTAGGGCGACCGTGGCCACCAGGTTGCCGGCCGGCACCCCGGCTTGCGGCCAACTGGCCCAGAAGCCGCGACGATTGTCCGGGCAGTGTTCGGACACCAGCAGAATCGCGCCGCCCCATTCGCCACCGAAAGCGAAGCCCTGGATCAACCGCAACAGCACCAGTAGCACCGGCGCTGCGTAACCGATCTGGTCGAAGCCAGGCAGGCAACCCATCAGGAAGGTGGTGATGCCGACCACTACCAGACTCAGTTGCAGCAGGCGTTTGCGGCCGAATTTGTCACCGTAGTGACCGAATACCAAACCGCCCAACGGCCGGGCGAGAAAGCCGACCGCGTACAAGGCGAAGGCAGCGATGATGCCGTCGATGGGGCTGTCGGTCTGGCGGAAAAACAACTGGCCGAAGACCAGCGCCGAGGCGGTGCCGTAGAGAAAGAATTCATACCATTCGGCGACGGTGCCTGCCATGGCGGCGGCCACTACGCGTTTGAGTCCCGAGGGTGTGGTTGCGCTTTGCGTGTGTTGAGGATTGGACATGCTGACGTTCCTTGTTGAGGCGCAAAAAACGGGCAGCCGGGCCGGGTCCGCATAGACCCGCCCGGCAATCACTCAGAGACCGACGTCCGGCAATTCCGGGCGGTTGGCCAATGCCTTGGCCATGATCTGCTCGACGAACACGCGGTCGGCTTCCGGCAGGGCCAGGCGTGGCGGACGGGTCAAGGCGCTGCCGCGACCGGCGATGGCTTCACACAGCTTGATGCACTGCACCAGGTCGGCACGGGCATCGAGGTGCAGGATCGGCATCAGCCATTCGTAGATCGGCATGGCTTCGGCGAAACGACCGGCCTTGGCCAGGCGGAAGATGGTTTCGCCTTCTTTCGGGAACACGTTGGACATGCCCGAGACCCAACCTTCGGCACCCACGGCGATGCTTTCCAGCACCACGTCGTCGAGGCCGGCGAACAGCACGAAACGGTCACCGACTTCGTTGCGCACGTCGATGAAGCGGCGGGTGTCGCCGGAAGAATCCTTGAAGCACACCACGTTGTCGCAGTCGGCCAGGGAAATCAGGATGTCCGGGGTGACGTCGTTCTTATAGATAGGCGGGTTGTTGTAGACCATCAGCGGCACGTCGGCGTTTTTCGCCACGTAGCGGTAATGCTCGGCGGTCTCGAACGGCTTGGAACCGTAGACCAGCGCCGGCATCAGCATCACGCCATCGACGCCGACCCGGCGTACGGCATTGGCGACCTTGGCCGCTTGTATGCTGGTGAACTCGGCTACGCCGCAAATCACCGGTACGCGACCACGGGCGGCATCGACAGCGACCTCAGTCACGGCGATTTTCTCTTCGGCGGTCAGCGAGGTGTTTTCACCTACCGAGCCACACACCACCAAGCCGGACACGCCGTCGCGGATCACGTTGGAAATCACCTGATGGGTTTTTTCCAGGTTGATGGAGAAGTCATCGTTGAATTGAGTGGTCACCGCTGGGAAGACGCCACTCCAGTTAATGCGCTTGCTCATTGTTGCCTCCGGTTCGTTAATTGTATTTCGTATACGATATTAAAAATGACAATGCTCGGCTAGTGTTTTTTTGGGTTTTCAGGGGGTTTTACTGGCCGTTGGTCTGGGTGTTCAGAGATTTCGTGATCAGGCGCCGGGCCAAGTGTCGGACAGGCGATAGCCTTGTGGCCACGGATCGCTTGGGTCGAGCAGCAATTGATGGGTGCCGGTGATCCACGCCCGGCCGGAAATGCACGGGTAAATCGCAGCGCGGCCGGCGACTTCGGTCAGCGAATCAATGCGGCAGTGGAACTCGGAGCCGATAATCGAACGGCCGACAAAGCGCTCGCCAACCTGCATCAAGCCTTTGGCCTGCAACACCGCCATGCGCGCCGAGCAACCAGTGCCGGTGGGGGAGCGGTCGATCTTGCCCGGTTGAATCACCACCGCATTGGCGCCGGTGGCGATGCCGTTCTCATGGACGATGGGCGCGGCAATCTGGCAGAAGGAAATGTGCGACCACTCGGGATTCAGCGGATGCACGAAGCCCAGTTGTTCGTTGGCCGCTCGAGTGATTTTCAGCCCGACCGCCACCAGATCGGCCGCTTCATCCGGGCGGATGGAGAAACCCAGGCCTTTGGCATCGGCAATCACAAAACTGTCGCCACCATAAGCAGTGTCAACCTTCAGCGAGCCGATGCCTTCGACTTCAATCCACGCATCCAGTCGATCAGCGAAGGACGGCACGTTTTTCACTTCCACCCGTTGCACCTTGCCATCCCGGCAGTCGGCCACGGCTTCGATCAGGCCGCCGGGCGCTTCCAGCACCAGGCGGGTTTGCGGCTCGGTCATGGGCAGGATGCCGCTGTCGAGCAATACGGTGGCGACACACAACGAGTTGGAACCGGACATCGGCGGGGTGTCCGCCGGTTCCATGATGATCCAGGCCATCTGCGCCCGTGGGTCCTTGGCCGGGACCAACAGGTTGACGTGGCGGAACACGCCACCGCGGGGTTCGTTGAGGACGAAGTTGCGCAGGGTTTCGTCCCGGGCGATCCAGCGCGACTGTTCCCACACGGTGGCGCCGGGCGGCGGGGCGACACCGCCGACGATCACGTCGCCGACTTCGCCTTCGGCGTGGCAGCTGACTACATGAATGACTTTCGATGAGCGCATGACTTGATCCTTGTTTTTTCTGTCAGGACCTCGATCACTGTAGGAGCTGGCTTGCCAGCGAAGATTGCAAGGACGACGCGTTTATCCAGCATGCACGCGTCATCGTTGACGTCCATCGCTGGCAAGCCAGCTCCTACAGGATTGCTTTGGCCTTGGGTTATTTCACTGATTTCAGAAACGCTGCAGTCTCCGCATGCACCGGATTGCCAATCACCTGATCCGGCGAACCAATCTCATGCACCAGGCCATTGCGGAAGAACGCCACACGGTCGGACACGTCCCGGGCAAAGCGGATTTCGTGGGTCACCAACACCATAGTCATGCCGTCTTCGGCGAGCATGCGCATGGTGTCCAGCACTTCACCGACCAACTGCGGGTCGAGGGCCGAGGTGGCTTCGTCAAACAGCATGTAGTCCGGTGACATGGCCAGGGCGCGGGCGATGGCCATGCGTTGTTGCTGTCCACCGGACAGCTTGCCAGGGAAGGTCTTGAGCTTGTCGCCCAGACCGACGTGGGTCAGTTGCTTCACCGCTAGCTCTTCTGCTTCAGCCTTGCTTTTGCCCAGCACTTTGCGCGGCGCGAGCATGACGTTTTCCAGCACCGTCAGGTGCGGGAAGGCATTCCATTGCTGGAACACAATGCCGATTTTCTGCCGCAGGCGATTGAGGTCGGTGGCGCTGTGATGGACCTCGACGCCGTCAACGCGGATGTTGCCTTTCTGGATCGGTTCCAGGCCGTTGATGCACATCAGCAAGGTCGATTTGCCGGAGCCGGAGCCGCCGATGATCGACACCACCTCGCCCTTGTTCACCTTCAGGTTGACGCCCTTGACCACTTCGAGGTTGCCGAAGGATTTATGTACGTTGTCGATCTCAATCATTTTCTTGCCACCTTCTTTCCAGACGAGCGCCCAGGCGTGCGACCACCAGGCTCATGACGTAGTAGATAAGGCCCGCGATGCACAGCACCAGCAACGGTTCCTGGATGCGGGTGACGATGGTTTGCGAGGCGCGCAGCAGTTCGACGATGCCGATCCACATCACCAGCGCGGTGTCTTTCATTACACCGAGCACCAGGTTCAGCCAGCCGGGGAACGCTACTCGGGTGGCCATCGGCAGGACGATCCAGCGCAAGTCCTGCAAGAAGCTCAGCCCCAACGAACGGCTGGCCCGGCGCACGGTGAACGGCACCGCCAGCACGCCGGCACGCACGATCTCGGTGAAGTACGCCGCAGCGTAAACCCCCAACACAATGCAGCCGACGCTAAAGGCGCTGATGTTCAAACCGATGATGCTTTTGAGTGAGTTGAACAGCACGAACTGGATCAGCAACGGCACGCTGCGAAACACGTCCAGCACCCAGGCCAACGGCAGACTGGCCCGTGGCAACAAGGCCCGCAGCAGGCCGAAGAACAACCCGGCCAAGGAGCCGAGAATGATCGACCAGAACGTCAGTTGCATCGTGACCCATGCACCGTTGAGCAGGAACATCAGGTCATTCGAGGAAAAATCGGTGGAAAACATGGACAGCTCCTCAGTAACGGAACAACCGCCAGGCCATCAGCCGGGCTGCCGCGACGATCGCCTTGGCAATCAAGTAATACAGCGCCGCTGCGATAGCGAAATACTCGAAGGTGCGGAAGGTTTTGACGTTGTATTCCTGGGTCACACCGGTCAGGTCATTGTTTAGCCCGACGATTACCCCCAGCGACGTCATCAACACCGCCCAGACCATCTGATTGGTCAGCGGGTAGAACACGATCCGCAGCAGTTGCGGGACGATGATCATGCGGTAGGCCTGGAAGGCACTCATGCCGAGGGAACGCGCCGCACGCACCTGCGTGTCAGGCACGGCCTTGAGGCCGCCGCGAAAGTTCTCCGCCAGATACCCGGCATTGTTGAAGGTGATCCCGGCCAGCAGGGCGAACCAGGAACTGACGTGCAGGTTCAGCGAGCCGAGGCCGAAGTAGAGGATGTAGATCTGGAACAGCGACGGGGTGTTGCGGGCAATCGATACCCAACCGTTGCCGAACCCGCGCAGTAATGGGTGTTTGGCCTCGCGCATCACCGTCAGGGCCAGGGCGATCAGCACGCCGAAGATCATCGACAGCGCGGCGGTTTCGAAGGTGACGATGGCTCCGGCAAGCATGTCCGGCAGGGCGCGCAGGGCGGAGCGCCATTGGAAGCTGTAGTCAAACATGCGCAGGGCTCTCCAGTAGGGCAGCAGGTTGTAACCAGGCCGGCAAACGTCCGCTGGCCGTTGCGGTGCAGGCCGCGTCGACGCATTCGGCAAGGCTGGCGAAGTGCACCTTGCGGCCGACCAGGCCCGGTGCGTAGTGGGCGTATTTGCCCGAGTTGGTCATCAGGGTTTTAGCCGCCAGGGGGATTACGGGTTCGCCGAGCATGCACCAGCAGGTGTCGGTGACCAGGGTCGCGCCAAACGCTTCGATCACGGCGATGTGCCCGGCCTCGCGGGCCTGCTCCAACACGGCACGGCCGCAGGTGATGGCAAGCACCACATCCGGGTGTCTTTGTCGTCCCCGGCACAGTCGCGCCAGGTGAGCGAACTCGCTGAGGGAAAAGTGCGGGTTACCCAGCGACACTACATCCACCCGGTTATCGCGAGCACTGTTGAGTTCGCGCCAACTCGACAGCAGGTCCTTCAGACGGATTTTTTCCACGGCAATGGAAGTGTCCGCATCCAGCACCTGTGCCGGGTCAATGGCCTCCGGGGTGACCCCGGCGATGTGGAACAGTGGCGCCGCAGAGGTGGTGGCGAAGGCCGCGCCAAAGGCTTTGAGGTCGTCCAGGCTCGGCTTGCGTTTTTCCAGTCCCAGCACCAGCGGCACGCGACTGCCGGCCAGGGCACCAATGTGGTAACCCAGCAGCGGGTAGAAGGCATCGTCCAGCTCACCGAGGGCAGGCAACTCGATCTGCAACCGGGCCTTGCGTTGCGCGTCCAGGTGGCAGCCGATCAGCGGGGCGCGACCGGTGAGGGCGATGCAGATGTCCAGGTAATCCGGGTATTTCAGGGTGCGTGCACCGAGCACGCTGTTGGCGTAGACCACTGCGTTGGATTCTGCCCAGACGATTTGCTCGCCAGCTTTCGGTGCCGTGTCGAGCAGGTACGGCGCGCAGGTGAAACTGAGATGTGCGCCCATCGCCATATAGGCATCGCCCAAGGCACTGGCCGGTTCACCCAATGCCGGGTCGATACCCAGTTCGCGCCAACGGCGCTGGTCGACGGAAATTGAATTGAGGGTGGTGGGCACTCGCACTTTTGCTCCCCATTGCACCAGTTGCTCGGCAAAGCGCAGGCTCGCCGGTCCGGTGTAAATGCAGCCGTCGATGTGTGCTTGAGTGACATCCACCAAGTGGTCGGCACCCTGCAGTTCGGCCATACGCAGGACGATCTGCATGGCCATTTGCGCGGCCTTGCCATGCCGGCCATCGAGCAGCGCCCGATCGTGCTCGGTGAGCCTGATCGAGGCGGTGCTGTCAGTGTCTGGTAATGGGCTGTCGAGCGCCTGCCAGGCGTCGCCCGGCAGGTGATCGAACAGGCTCAGCGTTGCATTTTCGACCCGGGCGAAGGCCTGGCCGCGCAGGGCGGCGAAGGCCTCCCGACCGATGCATAGCACCGGCAGGGAGCGGGCAAAAATGGTCTGCGCCACCAGCACGCCCAAGGTCAGGATCTCGTCGGCTTCGGCCAGCACCAATGCCGCCGGTGCATGGCCGTTGCTGATCAGTTCCATCAACACACTGCTACCGGTGCACGAGCCGCGACCACTGGGAAGCGCCAGCACGCGGCCGGCCAGGTGTTGGCCGCTGAGCGGGTGATGGCGGTCGATGACTTCACCCGTGTAGGGATCGACTCCGCCCCAGAAACTCAAGCCGACATCGGCGAACAGCAGGGCGCCTTGCGCGGCACCCGCCACCAGGCTGCGTCCGGTCAGAGAAATTGGCCTAGGCATGCCGGACATCTCAGTAGTAGACCTGAGGCACGGTCAGGTTGGTCGGCGTGATCTCGGTGCCGACCCATTTAACGAACAGCTCCTTGTAGCGACCGGTGCGCACCTGTTGGTTGACGAACAGGTTGAGGTAGTTGAGCAGGCCGTACTCGCTGCGCTTGGCACCCAGGGACACGTAGTCGATGACATACGGGGCGTTACCGGCGACTTTCAGGTTTTTGTATTTGCCCGACTTGAGGGTGGCGGCGGCCACGGTGTTGGTGACCACGGTGGCATCGATGTGGCCTTGGGCGATAGCTAGCAGGGTATCGCTCTGCGACTGGTAGGCTCGGAAGCTGCCCGAGCCCCAGTTCTTCACGTCTTTCTCCAGGGCGATGGCTTCATAGGTGCCGCTGGTGTTGCCCACTGCTTTGCCCTTGAGGTCGTCGAAGCCATTGATGCCGGTGTCGTCGCGGGTCAGCACTACCATCTGGAAGGCAAAGTAGGGCACGGTGAGGCCAACGGTCTTGGCGCGTTCGAGGGTGTCGGAGGTGGACGCGACGATCACGTCAGCCCGCCCGGAGACCAGTGCCGGAATGCGATCCGGGAACGGCGTTTCCACCACTTCGGCCTCGACCCCGAGGATCTTCGCCAGGTCGCGGCAATAGTCCACATCGAAGCCGGCCGGCGAATTGCTGGCATCGCGAAAGCCCATGGGCGGGAAGTCCAGGGTCACGGCGCAGCGCAACTTGCCCGAACCGATGATGTCGTCGAGTTTGTCGGCCTGGGCAGTGGCGATGAAGGAGGTACTGAGAACAGCGCTGAGGGCTACGGCAAATGCGGGGTTTTTCATAGAGGCCTCGTTGATGTGAAATGCTGTTGGATATCGTATTGGGGATTTCGTATACGATATTAACAATAGCAATCAACGTGCCTATTTCCAGTCCGAGGGGTGAATTAGTTGTCAGGCCTTGGCGTAGAGGTTTTGTAGCGGTGCAACCCGAGGCACGGTGACGCCAAGGTATCGGGGGCAGGTGTTACATATGGGAGCAGCGGTAGCGCGGGCGCCCCTTTAAGGAACACTGGTCAATGCTGTGTGCGGCCTTGAACCACCGATGTCAGAACGATCGCTGAAGATCAAAAGATCGCA
The DNA here is from genome assembly GCF_059422645.1 of Pseudomonas sp. GW821-FHT01C01. Taxonomy (NCBI): domain Bacteria; kingdom Pseudomonadati; phylum Pseudomonadota; class Gammaproteobacteria; order Pseudomonadales; family Pseudomonadaceae; genus Pseudomonas; species Pseudomonas sp. GW821-FHT01C01. Next base: position 108,251 of record NZ_JBWKXF010000011.1, read on the forward strand.
GGCTTCGCCAGCTCCTACACCGACCGCGTACAGCAGCTATTAACGGACATACGCCAATTTCTGCGAAGAAACACGACGATGATCGCGATCAGGCCGACAGGTAGGCCGCCTCGCTTTTGCTTTTGCTTTTGATTCTCTTGCCCCCTCGTGAGGCTTCGTTCCGGTTCTGCGTAGTGGGCAACCCGGCATGGATGCCCGATGGCGGCGGGCTCTGTAGGAGCGAGCTTGCTCGCGAAAAACCTGAGAGCACCGCGGGGTGTCAGGCTCCCCGCATTATCGTTGACCTCCATCGCGAGCAAGCTCGCTCCTACAGGGGATCTGTGTGCGAGCCTGGTTTCACGGGGTGACGATATTGAACTGCGGCGCAAACGTGTCGAGGCTACTCATCAACTCCCCGAGCTTCTTGCCATTGCCTTGCAACTTGATCAGGCCTTTCTGGATCGCCGTCGGGATATCCAGTTGCTTGAGGCTGATCTGCTCCAGCGTTGCCTTGCTCATGCTCACGCCGGCATCCGCCTTGGCGTTGAGGCCGGCACGGTGGGTCAGCACGCCATTGCGCAGGGTCAGGTTGAAGTCCTTGTTCTGATCCTCGAAGGTCCAGTTCAGGGTCAGGTCATGGCCCACGGCTTTTTCACTGTCCAGACGCACCGCCAGGAAGTCGAAAAACATCTCCGGGCTCATCGCCCGCACCATGTCCACCGACACCGAGGTACCGGCGTGGGGCGGCACGCCGGTGCGCAGTTCCATGGCACCGGTGAGGTACATGTTGCGCCAGGTGGCGTTTTCGCTTTGATAACCCAGTTGCTCCAGCGCCTCGGCCTGGGCTTTGCGGGCGTCGCCGTTATCCGGGTTGGCAAACAGCAACTGATTGCCCAGTTGCGCGGCCCAGCGGTACTCACCCTTGGCCATTGCCGCCTGCATTTTTCCTAGTACCGCCGCTTCGCCACCCATGGCCTCGACCGTGTGCTTCGCCGTTTCCACTGGCGGCAACGGATTGAGGTTGGCCGGGTTACCGTCATAGAACCCCATGTAGCGTTGATACACCGCGCGGGTGTTGAAACTCAGTGAACCGTAGTAGCCGCGGGTGTACCACTTCTGGTCCAGGTCGCCGGGGAGTTTCTTGATCGAGTCAGCGATTTCAACTGGCGTCAGGCCCTGGTTCAGCAGGTGCAAGGTGCGGTCATTGAGGAAGGCGTACATGTCGCGCTGGTCGGCGAGGAACGTGCGGATGCGTTCGCCGCCCCAGGTCGGCCAGTTGTGCTGGGCGAACAACACGTCGCTCTTGTCGCCGTACCGCGCCAGGCTGCTGTCCAGGTACTCGGCCCAGGCCTTGGCGTCACGCACTTGCGCGCCGCGCGGGGTGAGGATGTTGTGCATCATTTGCGTGGCGTTTTCCGCCATGCACAAGGCGCGTAATTGCGGCAGGTACAGGTTCATTTCCGCCGGCGCCTCGGTGCCCGGGGTCAACTGGAATTCCACATCGAGGCCGGCGATGGTGCGGGTTTCCAATTCTTTGTCGATCAGATCGGTGGGCGGGATCAGGGTGACGGTGCCGCCGCTCGGTGTGCTCTTGCCCAGGCCGGCATCAACCTGGCCTTTTTCGCCACGGGGCAGCAGGCTGCCGAACTGGAACTGCGCGCGGCGGCTCATGGCGTTGCCGGCGTAGACGTTCTCGCTCATCACGTGTTCCATGAAGCCGGCGGGGGCGAATACCTTGACCTTGCCGGCCTTGACGTCGGCTTCGTCGATGACCCCGCGCACGCCACCGAAGTGGTCGACGTGGGTGTGGCTGTAGATCACCGCCACCACCGGTTTGTGCGGACGGTTCTGGTAGTACAGTTCCAGTGCAGCCTTGGCGGTTTCGGCCATGGTCAGCGGGTCGATGATGATCAGCCCGTCGTCGCCTTCGATGATGGTCATGTTGGCGAGGTCAAGGCCGCGCACCTGATACAGCCGTGGGCTGACTTCGAACAACCCGGCATGGGCGCTGAGCTGAGCCAGGCGCCAGAGGCTCGGGTTGACCGACTCGGGGGCCTGGTCTTTGGCGAGGAAGTCATAGGCCTGGATGTCCCAGATGACCTTGCCCGAGGCGTCCTTGACCTGGCCCTTGAACGGCGCGATCAAACCTTTCTTGACCGACTCGTAGTCGGTGCGGTCGGTGAAGGGCAGTTGTTGCAGCACGGCAGCGTTACTGGCCGTGGTCTGCGGGCTGGCCGCGACCGGTCCATCGGCGGCGACCACCGATTGCGCAAGGCAGGCAGTGATCAGGCAAGCGAGCAGGCCACGAGGGCTCAAGGTGAAACGAGGCATGGCGTCTCCGTTTTTTATCGTTATGGTTAGACCAGCTTCGAGGGTAGGACGGGGCTCGGGCAGGGCGATCATCAGCAACGGACAAAAAACATTCAGGGCCGCTATTCTTGGGCCACGCATATCCAGCAGGTTGACCCATGCTTGAAGTCCACGGCGTTTTCAAAAGCTACGCCACACCGCAAGGGCCGCTGCCGGTGCTGCAAGGCGTCGACCTGACGCTCAAGCCCGGCAGCAGCCTGGCGCTGATGGGCGAGTCGGGCAGTGGCAAAAGCACTTTGCTGCACCTGATCGCCGGGCTGGACAAGGTCGATCGCGGCAGCATCCGCAGTGGCGAGCATTGCCTGGAGCGGATGAATGAAGGGCAACTGGCGAACTGGCGTCGTACGGAAATCGGCCTGGTGTTCCAGCAATTCAACCTGATTGGCAGCCTGCGGGTCGAAGACAATCTGGCGATTCAGGCGCGTCTGGCCGGGCGCCACGACCCACGCTGGCAGGCGCATCTGGTGCGGCGCCTGGGCTTGGGCGAGCTGCTGCGGCGCTATCCGGAGCAACTGTCGGGCGGCCAGCAGCAACGGGTCGCGCTGGGGCGGGCGTTGGCGTCGCGCCCACAATTGCTGCTGGCCGACGAGCCCACCGGCAGCCTCGATGAAACCACCAGTGCCGAGGTGTTGCACTTGATGCTGGAATTGCTCGACGACAGCCCCACCAGCCTGTTGATGGTCACCCACAGTCCCGGCGTGGCGGCACGGCTGGCGGAAAAAGCGCTGCTGTGCGGTGGTCGTCTGTCTGGTGCGGACGAGCGCTGACATGCGCATCTTTGGCGAAACCCTGCGCGCGCTGCTCAGCCATTGGCGGCAGCATCCGGTGCAGTTTTTCAGTGTGCTGACCGGGCTGTGGCTGGCTACCAGTCTGTTGACCGGCGTCCAGGCGCTCAACAGTCAGGCGCGCGATAGCTATGCCCGGGCCAGTCAGTTGATCGGCGGCGAACCCCAGGCCAGCCTCAGTGCGCCCGGTGGCGGCACGTTCCCACAGCAATGGTTTATCGATCTGCGTCGCGCAGGGTGGCCGGTGTCACCGGTGCTGCAAGGACGGATCACGCTCAAGGGGCATGAAGAGCAGCGCTTGCAGTTGATGGGCATCGAGCCGGTGTCGCTGCCGGCGGGTGCGGCGGTGGCCGGGCAGTCGTTGGCGATCGACCAGGTCGTCAGTTTTTTCAGCCCGCCGGGAAGTACCTGGATTTCGTCGCAGACCTTGCAGGCACTGGGATTGCGCGAAGGTGACCGGCCATTGAACCTGACTGGCGTGGCACTGCCACCGCTGCATGTGCAGGCTGATATGGCTCCCGGTGTGCTGCTGGTGGACATCGGTTTTGCCCAGCAGATTCTGGGCCTGCCGGATCAATTGTCGCGACTGCTGTTACCGAAGGATTTCACCGCGACGCTGCCGGATCCGTTCAAGGGACAGCTGCAACTCAATCGCGCCAGCGAAGAAAACAACCTGGCGCGCCTGACCGAAAGCTTTCACCTGAACCTCGATGCCCTGGGGGTGCTGTCGTTCGTGGTCGGCCTGTTTATCGTGCACGCCGCCATCGGGCTGGCGCTGGAGCAACGGCGCGGCTTGCTCCGGACCTTGCGTGCCTGCGGTGTGAGTGCGCGGATGCTGGTGGCTTGTCTCGCCATCGAATTGGCGGGATTGGCCCTGATCGGCGGTGTGGCCGGAGTGGTCAGCGGTTACCTGCTGGCCGGCGTGCTGTTGCCGGATGTCGCCGCCAGCCTGCGTGGCTTGTACGGCGCCGAAGTGGCGGGGCAGTTGAGCCTCAGCCTGTCATGGTGGTTCAGCGGTATTGGCTTGAGTCTGATCGGCGCGTTGCTGGCCGGGGCCAACAGTTTGTTACGGGCGGCGGGCTTGCCATTGCTGGCACTGGCCGACCCGCAGGCCTGGCATCAGGCCCATGCACGCTGGTTGCGACGCCAGGGGTGGGTGGCGGCAATGGCCGGGGTGACAGGGCTGCTGGCGTTGATTTTCGGCGACAGCCTGGTCAGTGGTTTCGTGCTGATGGCTGCGCTGTTGATCGGTGCCGCGCTGGCGTTGCCGGTGGTGCTCAGTGCGCTGCTCAGTCTCGGCTCGCAGCGCAGTCGCTCGGTGCTTGGCCAATGGTTTGTCGCCGATTGCCGCCAGCAACTTCCGGCGTTGAGCCTGGCATTGATGGCGCTGCTGTTGGCCATGGCGGCAAATATCGGTGCCGGCAGCATGACCGCGGGGTTCCGCCAAACCTTCAGCAACTGGCTCGAACAACGGCTGACGGCCGAGCTATACCTCAATCCACAGAACCCGGCTCAGGCCAGGGAGCTGCACAGCTGGCTCAACCAGCAGCTGCAACTGGCGGCGGTGCTGCCCAACTGGCAGGTTTCGATCCAGTTGCAGGGCTGGCCGACGGACCTGTCCGGGATCATCGACCACCCGACCTATCGCCAGCACTGGCCGCTGCTCGAAGCCTTGGGCGACGACCCTTGGGAGCGACTGGCCAAGGACGATGCGGTGATGCTCAGCGAGCAACTGGCCCGGCGCCTGCAAGTGCAACTGGGCGATCACCTGACGCTGCCGACGCCAACCGGCCCGTGGTCGCCGAGAATCGTCGGGATCTATGCCGACTACGGTAATCCCAGGGGCCACATCCTGGTCAACATCAACCACCTGTTACGCGGCTGGCCGCAACTGACGCCGAACCGCTTCAACCTGCGCATCGAACCGGCGTCGATCCCGGCGTTCGTCACGGCGTTGCAGGCGCGCTTTACCCTGGACGACAGCCGCATCGTCGATCAGGCGCGGCTCAAGGGCTGGTCCACGCAAGTATTCGAACGCACCTTCGCCGCCACCGCCGCGCTCAACAGCCTGACGTTGTGCGTCGCCGGCGTGGCGCTGTTCATCAGCCTGTTGACCCAAAGCCAGAGCCGTCTCGGACAACTGGCGCCGCTGTGGGCACTGGGCGTGACGCGTCGGCATTTGATGTTGCTCAACCTTGGGCAGACCTGGTTGCTGGCGCTGCTGACGTTGGTACTGGCGTTGCCGTTGGGCATCGCCCTGGCGTGGTGCCTGGACACGGTGATCAATGTTCAGGCCTTTGGCTGGCGTCTGCCGTTACGGGTGTTTCCACTGCAATTGCTGCAATTGATGGGGCTGGCGCTGGTGGCGACGTTACTGGCCTCGGCCTGGCCGTTGTACCATTTGTACCGCACGCAACCGGCGGACCTGCTGCGGACGTTTGCCCATGAAGATTAAGGTCGGCGTATTACTCCTTGCGCTGCTGTCGAGCGGTTGCGATCAACCGGCGCCGGTGCAAAAAGGTTTTGCCGGGCTGGGTAATCAGGCCGATGCGTTCACCCCGGTGGTGCCCGGTCGGGTGTTCAGCTTCCCGGCGGATCACGGCCCGCATGACGGTTTTCGCATCGAATGGTGGTACGTCACGGCCAACCTGAAGGACGATCAGGGTCATGAGTTCGGCGCGCAATGGACGTTGTTCCGCAGTGCCTTGAAAGCCACCCCCGAAGGGGCGGGATGGCAGAATCAGACGATCTGGCTCGGCCATGCGGCGGTGACGTCGGCGACCGTGCATCACGCGGCCGAACGCTACGCCCGCGGCGGCGTCGGTCAGGCCGGTGTCAGCGTCGCGCCGTTCAATGCATGGATCGACGACTGGCAGTTGCGCAGCCAGGCGACTGTCGAAAACCCGTTCGCCGACCTGCAACTCAGTGCCCGCGACCAGCATTTCAGCTACCGGCTGCGGTTGACCTCGACAGGTCCGCTGGTGCTTCAGGGGGACCAGGGGTTCAGCCAGAAATCCGAACAGGGCCAGGCCTCCTACTACTACAGCCAGCCGTTTTTCCAGGCCAGCGGCACGCTGGAAATCGACGGCAAAACCTTTCAGGTCAGTGGCCCGGCCTGGCTCGACCGTGAATGGAGCAGCCAGCCCCTGACGAGCAACCAGACCGGTTGGGACTGGTTCTCCCTGCACCTGGACAGCGGCGAGCAGGTGATGCTGTATCGCATGCGACAAAAGGACGGCGAACCTTATCTCACCGGCACCTGGATCGACGCTCGGGGGCAGACACAGTTGCTGCACGCCGACGACATCAGCCTCACGCCGCAAGACACCGCCCGAGTCGCCGGACGCGAGATGCCCATTCGCTGGTCGATCAAAATCCCCGCCAAACACCTCGATATCGCCATCACCGCGCTCAATCCCAAGGCCTGGATGGATTTGCGCATTCCATATTGGGAAGGCCCGGTGCGCCTCAGTGGCAGCCATGCAGGGAACGGCTATCTGGAAATGACCGGGTATTAGAAAATCAGCGGCCCGCCACGACCACTCGCTGAACAGCGTCTATGCTCATCGCACACATGGCGTTGAGCCTGGTTTCAACACCGTCTGTTGCCATCTATCACAGGGAAAGTTCTGCCTATGAAACGCCACGCACTGACCAAAGCCATTACCCTCGCAACCTTGCTGTCTGCCGCCAGTTTCGGCGCGGTTGCCGCCGAACTCCCGTTGTCCGAAGTTGTGGTGGTCGATCAGGTCGCCACCAAAGTCGTTTCGGTAGATACCGCAAACCGTATCGTGGTCCTGAAAGGCCCGCAGGGTAATGAATTCCCTGTGCAACTGACCGAAAAGGCGAAAAACCTCGACAACCTCAAGGCCGGCGATACGGTCGACATCAGGGTCACGAGCGCCGTTGCAGCCTACCTCGACACCGATGTCGACAAAGGTCTGCCCGGCACCGCCGAAGCCACCGGTGAAGTGCGTGCTGCGCCAGGTAGCGCCAACCCGGGCGGCGAAGCTTACCGCCAGGTGAAAGTGCAGCTGAAAATCACCCACATTGACCTGAAGAAAAACCAGGTGACCTTCGAAAATCCGCAAGGCAAGTCCAAGAAAGTCGATGTCAAACGACCTGAGGTCCAGGCCAAACTCAAGGACTTGAAAGTCGGGCAAAGCGTTAATGTGGTTTACACCGACATATTGACGGTGACCAGCAAGCACTGATATTGAGTAATGGCTCTATATGGGCTGATTGTTTTTGTGCAAGTGTTGTATAGGAACAATCAGCCCGTATGGTCGAACTGGTGAGTTTAGAACTCCGGGTGGCATAGTATTTAAGTCGACATTTTGTTAAACATTGTGTCGATAAATTTCATCTTCGTACTGCGGACATATTAGTTCGCTTCTACTAAAATACTTTCCGTTCGCCCAGTGTCAGGGCTCTTTACCAGTGCATGGATTGCCGAGGCCATTGCACTGGGCGAACACTTTCTTTGCTGTATTAAAAGTTTCGGTTATAAAAATGGGCGACCTGTAGGTCGCCCATTTTTTTGTCTCGCCTTGGCTGAATGACCCGGTTCTTTTTATTGATTTGAGAGGGGGTGATCAGCCATGGTTTTTATTGACTTGAACTACATCGGTCAAAGGGCTGATGTTCGCATCCTGTGAGACTTATCCGGCGGCGACCTGAGTGCGCCAGTCATCTTCGCCCGTCGTGTTGGAGTTATGGTGCGTCCAAGTGATTTTCCGATAGGAAAAATGTACGTCTTCCAGATGGGTGAAATGTGCGGTCGCCGGGTCCTGGCAGTTGTGCATGTAGTCCTTGATATTGACGATGATCGCGTCTTCCAGAACCGTTGAGTAATAGTGCTCTTGCGTGCCTTGAGCCGACGTGCGGAACCACTGGATTTCGACCTGGGGCAATTTCTCGCCCGTACACAGGGCCGCCAGTAGCAGTGGCGAGGACTTGTCGAACACTTTGGTGATCACGACGGGTTTGTGAATGCGTTGACCGGTGGGTTGGCCGGACTGTGGGTCACGCGGGATGATCACTTCGTGACTGAAGCCCTGGACCATGACCTGATCCTCGTGACCCTCCTGGTAGATGTTGCCAACGGAGTCAGCGGTAAATGCACCGGCGGTGATCAAACCTTGTTTCTCGCCCGTGATGGACATGTACGCGGGTGTAGCCATGCAGGCTCTCCTTGCTCAAACGTGAGGTTGCCCGTAAGGCAGCATTGCCTTCTGGGGACCTGACAGGTAACAAGGACTGTGCCACGACTTGTAAAATCGATATAAATCATATGGTTATGATTTTATCTTGGGGGTTTTCAGGTTTTTCAGTAAAAAAACGCGAAAAATTACGCAAGAACCTGCACAGCCTTGCGCAGGTTCTTGCGTACCGGGTTGAAGGGCCTGACAAGCAGGCACTTCAGCGTGAAAAGAAGCGTTGTCACGGATTCGACCGGGCGATTTCTTGCACACCAAGACACTGCGTCGTAACCGAGGCAACCCTTCGGTTCACCCGCCGAAACCTGTCGTGTCGAGGCCTACTGGCCCAACGCGGCGAAACACTGTTCGATCGAACGCCGTTGGCTCTCGGCATACAGCTCCAGCTCATCGATCGTCGAGCGCCCCAGGGCCTGTTCGAACGCTTGCTGGTTGGCATGCGCGCCGTAACGGGTTTGCGCCGCGTCCCCCAGGTTTGACTGAAAGATTCCCGCCGCGCTGACCGGCAGGAAATCTTCGTACACCAGTGGTTCAACCCGCAGGTAGCCGCTGCTGAGCAGGTCTTCCAGGGGCGCGTTTTTCAGGTCACCCGCCGCCAGGCCTTTTTCCGTCACGAAGTAACGAAAGTAAGCCAGGCCCTGTTGGCGCATGCCTTCCCAGGTGTCAGGAAACTCGCTGAAATGCCGCGCCATCAGGGCGTTATAGCGCGCGGCGTTGGCTTCGTTGGGGAAGTCCTTGAGTTCGTCCCGTGCGGCATTGAGCAAACGGTCGTAAAGGGCGCGGCCTTTGGGCGTGAGGGCGGCACCGCGCTGTTCGATTTCGCCGAAACGGGCACTGTGGCTACCGCGAGCCTCGTTTTGATCGGTGAAGGCAATCGGCTCGTCCAGGGCCTTGAAACTGGTCTGGCGCAGCAGGATCGGGCACTGGCGGCGGGGCGGGCCTTCGATCACCGCTTTTGGGGTAATGTCGTGAGCCGGCATTTGCGCCTGCACGATGTCGATGTCCAGGGTCCGCGGTGTCAGGTGGTTGATGTGCGGGCCCTTGAATGCCACCACGTCGGCGATCAGACGATGCTGGTCGCTGAGCTTTTGATATTGCTCGGCAGTGACGGTGGCGCTGTGGTGCCAGCGGAACGTCTCCAGTGCCTGTTCGACGAATTCCCCGGCTTCCTGCTCGGTCAGGCCACCCAGGGATTCGGCACGCTCGATGAGCGTGAGGGCCGCGGGGGTGAAGATCGAGCGCTGGTCGAGTATCGACTGGGCGAACGCTCGCAGCGCCAGGTCTTCGATCAATTCCAGGCGCAACAGCGAGGTGAATACCCGGAACGGGCTGACCTGCAACGACGCTTCATGCACCGCGCGAAACGCCGTGGAATGTACCGGCACGCCGGCCGGTGTCAGGTCGTAGTAACCCACCGGTTGCATGCCCATCACCGCAAACAGGCGGGCGAGGGTCGCCAGTTCATCGGCCGTTCCGACGCGGATCGCACCATGACGCTCCAGGTCCAGTCGCTCGATTTCGCCGGTGCTCTTGAGCTGCTGCAAGATTTGCGGATTGCTGTCCAGCACGTGGCGGTTAGTCTGCTCCACCAGTTCCATCAACGCGCCGTACAACGGCACTTCCTCGCGATACATGTCGGACATCGCTTTGGAGAAGCGTTGGCGGATCAGGTCAGGGCTGATGAAGTTCGGGTGGTTCATGAACAGGATTCCTGGCGCGGTGACGTAAAGGATGGACGAAAGATCGCAGCCTTCAGCGACGCCGACAAACGAAGTTTCTGACGAACTTCATTCTGCAAAGGACTGTATGCCTAATGCAGCCTTTGATCCTGCGGGCTCTCCGAGCGCAGCGATGCCAAAAACTCCCGATACAGGCGCGCCGAACCGGAGGGCGCTTCCACCATGGGCATGTGCCCGACGGCGTCCCAGATATGCACGCGCAGGTCGGCGATGCCCTTGCTCCAGACCGCCACGCTGCTGACATCGATCAGCCGGTCCTTGCGCCCCCACAGCAACAGCGCCGGGGCGGTGATGTCGGGCAGGTGCGGTTCCATCGGCGGGCTGGCGCGGAAATCCCGGAAAATTTCTTCCAGTTCCTCGCAGGACTGTTCATAGCGCTGGGCGACGGCATCGAGCACGAGCTTCGGTACCCAGGGCGGTGAAGCCATGGTCATGGCGTAGAAGCGCTGGAATTCTTCCCGCGAGTGAATCAGGAACGGGTTGTGGCCCTTGGCCAAATGCCGCTCAAGATCACTGGGCTCGGGCGAGGTGACCCCGGACGGGTCGATCAGGGCCACGGACACAATGCGCTCCGGGTAAGTGGCCGCGAGCCACGCGGCCATATAGCCGCCCATGGAGTTGCCGATGACATGGACTTTCTCGACTCCGCACACATCCAGCAGCTGGATCATGCGCTTGGCCTGCAGCGGGATGTCGTAGCCGCCGCCCGCCTTGAAGCCGGTTTCGCCATGGCCGGCGATGTCCGGGATGATCACCCGATGGCTACCGACAAAGTGCCGGGCGAAACGCAGCCAGAGGTTCTTGTCGGCGCTGAAGCCATGGAGCATCAGCACATTGCTGGTGGCTTCATACGGCCCGCCTTGCCAGGTCGAGACGGTCATCTCGGGGATGGGCACGACAATTTTGTGCAGCCGGTACAGCTTGGCCTCGACCGCCATGTTCAAGTCATAGAGCCAGTAGCCGATGGCCGGGTAGGTCAGCCAGCTCCAGGCGACGAAAACTGCGAGAACGACGAACAACAAAAGCATCACGCGTCTCCCTTCTATCAGCTCAGGACAAAATGTGATCGGCGGGTTTCAGCGCTCGGGTCAGGCGATGAAAGCTGAAGCTGAACCCCGGAAACATGGCAATCACATGACCGCTCTTGCTTTGATACCAACTGTGGCAACCACCGGACTTCCACACGGTACGTTCCATTTCCCGGTGAATCATTTCAGTGTAGGTACGTTCCGCCTCATGGCGAACTTCGATGCTGCTCAAACCTTGAGCTTTCAAGGTGCGAATGCAATCGAGGATGTAGTTCATCTGGGATTCGATGATGAACAGCGCCGAGGTGTGGCCGATGCCGGTGTTCGGTCCGGTGACGATGAACAGGTTGGGAAAGTCCGGCAGGGCGGTGCCCAGGTAGGCTCGTGGATACTGTGCCCAGACATCCTTGAGACGGGTGCCGTTTTTTCCCGTAACCGGGTAGGAAATCACGCCGTCGGTGGCGTCGTAGCCGGTGGACCAGACGATCAGGTCCACGCCGATGTGTTGGCCATCGAGGGTCACGATGCCGGTTTCGTCGATGGACGCGATGCCTTGCTCGCGGCTGTGCAGCGTCACGTTGCGCCGCGCCAGTGCCGGGTACAACGTGCTGGACAGAATCACCCGTTTGCAGCCGATGGTGTAGTCCGGTGTCAGTTTGCGCCGCAGTTCGGCATCCGGCACCTGGCGTTTGAGAAAACGCAGGGCCTGGCGCTGGACCATGCGCACGGCCGGCTTCGAATACTTGAAGGCAATCACCCGGGTTTCGAATTGCCAGTAGATCCCCCAGCGCAGCAGCTTGTAGGCTGGCTTGAGCCCCAGCAGCCAGCGCTGCAAGCGGCCAAAGCTGCGGTCAGCCCGGGGCAACACCCAGTGGGGGGTACGCTGGAACACATGCAAGTGCCCGACGTCCGGCGCAATGGCTGGAATGACCTGGGCCGCACTGGCGCCGCTGCCGACGATGGCCACGCGTTTTTGCCGGTAGTCGTAGTTGTGATCCCAGTTGTTGGTGTGAAACGTCTTGCCCTGAAAGCGTTCCTGTCCGTCGAAGTGCGGAACCACCGGTTGGCTCAGCGGCCCGGTGGCGTTGATCAGGAACTGCGCGCAAAACGTGCCTTTGCTGGCGGTGTACAGCGTCCAGCGCTTGTTGGCGTCGTCCCATTCGACGCGCTCGACATTCGCGTCCAGTTCCACCTTGTCCCGCAGGCCGAAGTGTTCCACCACATGGCGCGTGTAGCGGTGCAGTTCGGCCTGTTCGGCGAACATTTGCGTCCAGCGATACGGGGCGAAAGACAAGGAGTACAGCGGTGAGGGCACATCGACCGCCGCGCCGGGGTAGGTGTTCTGGCACCAGGTGCCGCCGAAGAAATCCCGTCGCTCCAGCAGGCGAAAATCGTCGATGCCGGCCTTGAGCAAATTGATTGCGGCGCATTGGCCGCCAAACCCGCTGCCGATGATCAATACTTGAAAGGTCTGCATGGGCCTCCTCTTATGGTCATTGATCAACTCCTTCTTTCATGTATAGCCGTTTCTGGAGACGAGGCTTTTGCTTTTATGCGAGCGTGATGTGCGGGTATTCAGCCCGCCGGCCGGTGATGGCTATTTGATCTCGCCCTGTTAGACTCCAGCGCATAGGCACAGGCTGTTATCGCATTCCGTCGAGTGGCACAGAGGCCTTATGAAAAAAACGGGAGGAAAGGGATTCTCATTGGCCAGGAGGCTCTATACATCGCGAATTCTGGGGGTGGCCCTGGGATTGGTGTGCGTGAGCGCGGCGATGTATCCACTCGACCCGGCGCCCTGGGTCTGGGGATTCATGTGGTTCAATGGCCTGGTCTGGCCGCACCTGGCGTACCAATTGGCGCGCCGGGCCAGAACGCCTTATCACGCCGAACACCGCAATCTGCTGATCGATGCTTTTCTCGGCGGCTTCTGGATTGCCGCCATGCATTTCAATCCACTACCCAGCGCGACCACCATTTCCATGATGGCCATGAACAACGTCGCCATCGGCGGCTTGCGCTTCCTGCTGGCCGGGACTGCCGCGCAAGTGCTGGGCCTCGGTGTTGGCTTGCAGATTTTCGCCCCGGCATTCATTCCCGCCACCAGCCCGATGCAGCTTTATGCCTGTTTGCCCTTGTTGTGCCTGTATCCGTTGGCGCTGGGCTGGATCTGCTTCCGCCAGGCCCATACCCTCGGCCGTCAGAAGCGAGAACTGCTGGCCCTGAGCCGCACTGACAGCCTGACAGGCCTGCTGAACCATGGTGCCTGGAAGGACCAGCTGGAGGTCGAGTTCCAGCGTTGCAAACGCCAGCAAAAGGGCGGCGCGATCGCGCTGATCGACATCGACCATTTCAAGGTCATCAACGACACCTACGGCCATGTTGCCGGCGACATCGTTTTGCGTCAGTTGAGCAAAATGCTCAAGCAGAACCTGCGAGCGACCGATGTGGCAGGGCGCTACGGCGGTGACGAGTTCTGCGTGATCCTTCCCGACTTGCCCCTGAACCGCGCCGCCGCCGTCATGGATACCCTGCGCGATCGCTTCGCCACCTTGGGGTACGAGCAGAACCCGGCGCTGAAAGTCAGCCTGAGCATTGGATTGGCGTCATTCAACCCGGCCCACGCCGACGCGACGTTTTGGCTCAATGACGCCGATCATGCGCTATACGAAGCCAAGACCACCGGGCGCAATCGCGTGATCTGTTGCGGTAACGGGAAACCCCATCACGAACTGCTCGACTCGGCCTGACCGTCCACTGCAAAACCTGTGGGAGCGGGGGGGGGGGGGGGGGGGGGGGGGGGGGGGGGGGGGGGGGGGGGGGGGGGGGGGGGGGGGGGGGGG